>DAIMHB010000285.1:0-3601 GCA_036723545.1 Beijerinckiaceae bacterium | reverse complement strand
TGCAGTCAATGCGATTGTTATATAGATTTTCATCCTAAGCCCCGTTGCTTTAACTAGGCTATATTTCTTGCTTACCTTAGGAAATACAAGATATTAATTTGTAAGATTCTATAAATCTGTATCTATACCTGTTGCTTGAGCCGCTGATTGCTGCCGGCATAATTAGGCAGAACGCGCTGTGTCTGCGGCAGGCTGAAGCGCGAGGCATTGCGTGTCAGAACAGGGCGATAGAGCTGTTTGGTGGCCTCAACCACATGCACACCGGCAAAGGGCAGGGACAGGGTGCGGCCCAGTTTTTCAAATGTATGTGCGGATTTGAGCCATAACTGCCGTTCAAATGGCGGCAGATACAGGGCTTCGCCCCAATGCACCGGCGAAAACAGCGTTTCGCGCAGCAAATCCCGCAACTGGCTGCGTGAGAAAGGCTGGCCCTGCCCGAAAGGCGTTTGCTCCGAATGAATCCACAGGCCGGAGCGTGAGGGCACAATCACAATCATCCGGCCACCGGGCGTCAGGATGCGCCAGATTTCTTCCAGAATATTGCGCGGATGCTGGGCAATTTCGAGACAATGCACCAGCAACACCCGGTCCATGGATGAATCTGGCAAAGGCAAAGTATCGGGATCAACAAGCGCCGTGGCCGAGAGCGCGTCATTAGGCCAGTTCACCACCCCCATGGCCGCAGGCATGAAGGCCAGTGCCCGCAAGGCCTGACTGCGCAGGGGGTCAAGATAGGGCGGAGCATAGCCAAGCCCCATCACGGACTGGCCGATGCAGCTGGTCCAGCGGGTCAGAATGTGCTGCGACAATAGTGACCGCGCGCTGCGGCCAAGGCCGGAAGCATAAAAACTGCGCAGATCGACGATATCAAAAGCCATTCAAACCGGCCATATCTAGTTTTCGGTTTCAACATAACCGACAAAGGGCAGTTGCCGGTAAGAATGGGCCACATCCATGCCATAGCCCACCACAAACAGGTCCGGGCATTGGAAGCCGACATAATCCGCCGTGATCTGCACGGCGCGATGGCCGGGCTTTTCAAGCAGCACACACAGCTTCACGCTTTTTGCGCCGCGCGCCATGAACAGATCTTTGGCAAAGGCCAGGGTGCGGCCCGATTCGAGAATGTCATCCACAAGCACAATGTCGCGTCCTTCAACCGGCGAATCAATATCCTTCAGAATATTGAGCCGCCCCGTGGAAACTGTGCCAGCGCCATAGCTGGAAATATGAATGAATTCGGCCTGCGGCTCCATGCCGATATTGTGCAGGCTGCGCAAAAGGTCGGCCGCAAACATGAAGGAGCCTTTGAGAACGGCAATAACCAGCAGATCCTGGGGGGCGTCTTTTTGGATCTCATGGGCCAGAATTTCAATTTTTTGTGCAATGTCTTGGGCGCTGATCAGTTCCTTGACGTTTCTTTTCCCGCTCATAATGATGCCTGTGCTTGAGTGCGATAGGCCTGTTTAGCGCAGAACGATGCTCTCTGCATTGGTAAAATTCACCTGAGCGATCTGGGCATTGTCTGGCGGGCTGGCGAGGCGTGTGCGGAAGATCAGGCTTTTGCCCGGTTCAATCTGGCTTTGCCCGGCCTGTGTTGTCCAGTGATAGAGCTCGCGCCCGTCTGTGCCCCGCAGTGAAATCAACATGGGCGGAACCGCTCTGCTCGTTTTGGCCACAGAGGCGATGGTGCCTTCAATCGTGAGGATTTTCTGGCCGTGATCCTCGGATATGCGGGTGGTGAGCCCGGCAAATGTCAGCCCGCGCAGGTTCACCGGCAGGCCGATCAGCCTGAAGGCGGGGGCAAGTTGCGGCAGATGCCGCACCAATGCGTCGCGCTTGCTGAGAACCAGCGGAACCGACCCTGCAATCATGATCACCAAGGCCCATGCGGCGGAGGTGCCGGCCATGCTGTGCCAGAGGTTGTTGCGGGGCTTTGTCCAGAGATGTCCGCAACTGTCGCAGCGCATGTTCTGTTGTGCAGCCGTTTGCCTTCCGGTGTCATGCGTCATCACGCGGGCTATATGTGTGCTGGCACAGGCGGGGCAAAGGCTGGACATGGCGAATCGCTGTTTGGGGAGGCTGGAGTGTTGATCAGTCTCCTTCTATTGAGCGGCGATGATGGTTAAGGTGGGGTTAATCTTATCGTGAAATAACAGCCGTTGATGGATGTTAAGACCAGAAAAATCTGAACAGGCGGATTGAAGCGTATGGATGTCGTGCGGTTTGAAAATGTCGGGCTGCGTTATGGCCTGGGGCCTGAGGTGCTGCGGGACATCAGCTTCAGCATTGCGCCGCGCAGTTTTCAGTTTCTGACCGGCCCCTCCGGCGCGGGCAAAACAACATTGATGCGGCTGATGCTGCTCTCGCTCAAGCCGACGCGCGGTCTGGTGACCCTGTTCGGCCATGAGGCTGGAAATCTGGACAAGGATATGATGACCACCCTGCGCCGGCGTGTGGGTGTGGTATTTCAGGATTTCCGGCTGCTGGATCATCTCACCACCTATGAGAATGTGGCGCTGCCCTTGCGGGTGCAGGGGCGCGAGGAAAGTTCCTATCGGGCGGAAGTTGTTGAATTGTTGCGCTGGGTTGGCCTTGGCGAGCGCATTCATGTGCTGCCGCCTGTTTTGTCGGGCGGGGAGAAGCAGCGTGCGGCCATTGCGCGGGCGCTGATTGTGCGGCCCGAATTGTTGCTGGCGGATGAGCCGACCGGCAATGTTGACCCTTCGCTGGCGCGTCGTCTGTTGCGGCTTTTTGTGGAATTGCAGAAATCGGGCACGGCTGTGGTGATTGCCACGCATGATTTGGGCCTGATGGACATGTTTGATGGCGCGCACCGGCTTGTGCTGGGGGACGGACGGATGCACATCTATGAGTGACACACAGCTTGCCTTGTCCTCCGGTCAGAGCGGATTGCGGCGCAGCGAATCGCTGGTGCCCGCCGAATCGATTGCGGGCCGGGCTTTGGTCATCGTGATTGCCATTATGACATTTCTGGCCGCCTTGACGGCAGGCGGTGCCATTCTGGTGTCCCGCGCCTCGCAGGACTGGCGCGGGTCTGTCGCGCGGGAAATGACAATTCAGGTTCGCCAGATCGCCGGGCGCGATGTGGATGTTGCTGCCGCCAAAGCCGGAGATATTGCCCGAAAGGTTGCGGGCATTGGTGAGGTGAAGGTCTATACGAAAGCCGAGTCGGAGCGCCTGCTGGAGCCCTGGCTGGGGTCTGGGCTTGATCTCGGGCAGTTGCCGGTGCCGCGTCTGATTGTGATGAAGCTGGATGAGTCGGGCGCAAAGCCTGACCTTGCCGCCCTGCGGCAGGTGTTGATGCGGGAGGTGCCCGGTTCCAGTCTTGATGATCATGCGCTCTGGCTGGACCGGCTTGTGGTGATGGCCAATTCTGTGGTCATCATTGCGCTGGTGGTGTTCGCGCTGGTGGTGACCACGATGATTCTGGCTGTGGCCTTTGCCACGCGCGGCGCTATGGCGGGCAACCGTGAAATTATTGATGTGCTGCACATGGTGGGTGCGGCGGATGCCTTTATTGCTGACCAGTTCCAGCGTCATTTTATGGGGCTGGGGCTCAAGGGCGGGGTGCTGGGGG
>DAIMHB010000284.1:0-3603 GCA_036723545.1 Beijerinckiaceae bacterium | reverse complement strand
GGGCTCAGGCGTGGGCTTTTTGGGGTTGGAAAACCAGGCGCGGGCCGCGGATATGGGCCTGCCGCCCATTCCCACTTTTGCGGATGACCCGAATAAACAGGTGGAATGGGGCTCGGGCTGGTATTTGCGCGGCGATCTCGGCTTTGCCAGAGACAGCCAGCCGCCCATCAATGCGGATATGAGCTATAACAGTTCAACCCCGAGCAAAACATCCTGGTCCGGCTCCATCGGCTTTGGCAACAAAATCAACACTTGGCTGCGCGAGGATACAACCCTTGAGCTGACCAATGGCATGACCTCGGACGGATATACAGCCACAACAACAACCTGCCAGACCGGCGCCACACTCAGCGACACAACCTACACGCCTGTATATTCCAAATGTTATGGACAGGAACATGCCAGTCTGACACGCGGAAACCTGATGCAGAATGCCTATGTTGATCTGGGCACATGGTTCAATATCACGCCTTACATTGGCGTAGGTGCGGGATTGTCACATTTTACAACAGCGGGCAATATTGCCTATTATGTCAGCAGCACAAATCAGGCCTATAATCCCACCTGGACGGATGGTTCTGGCTCCCACACTGTCAACTGGAACACGACCTACACCCCCAAAAGCACGACCCAGCTGGCGTGGTCGCTGATGGGCGGATTTTCACTTGATGCCAGCGACCACATGAAAATCGATGTCGGCGCGCGGTTTCTCGACTCCGGCCGCCTGACCTATGTCGATAGCAACAATGCAACACTCAAAAAAGAACTGATCTCGCGCCAGCTTAAAATTGGCATACGCTATATGATTGATTAAACTTGAGTTTATTTCATAAAAATTTCCAGATTGATTTATATCCAGTTTCTGAGACTGCGATTTTGCAAAAAATCGCTTGACCCCCACGGGCAATTTCTATAGCTCAGTCCGCGGGCCACCTCTCCCCAATGAGAGGCCACCATCTGGAAGGATGGATAAGATGACTGTTTTGAATACGCCTGAATTGCGTCCAAATAACGCAAATTTCTCCTCCGGCCCCTGCGCCAAGCGCCCCGGATGGTCTCTCCAAAATCTTACAGATGCACCGCTTGGCCGCTCGCACCGCGCCAAAATTGGCAAGGCCAAGCTGAAAGCGGCCATCGACAAAACCCGTGATATTCTCAATGTGCCGGCGGATTATCGCATCGGCATTGTGCCCGCCTCCGACACGGGCGCGGTGGAAATGGCGCTGTGGAGTTTGCTTGGTGCCCGCCCCGTTGATATGGTGGCATGGGAGAGTTTCGGCTCCGAATGGGTGACTGATGTCATCAAGCAGCTCAAACTGCCCGACGCCCGCACGATCAAGGCTGGCTATGGCGACATTGCTGATCTCTCAATCCTCAATTTCGATCATGATGTCGTTTTTACATGGAATGGCACCACCTCCGGTGTGCGCGTGCCCAATGCTGATTTCATCCCCGCCAACCGCGCCGGTCTGACCATTTGCGATGCCACTTCGGCGGCTTTTGCGCAGGATCTCGATTTTGCCAAGCTCGATGTCGTCACCTTCTCCTGGCAGAAGGTGCTGGGCGGCGAGGCGGCGCATGGCATGTTGATCTTGAGCCCCCGCGCGGTCGAGCGGCTGGAAAGCTATACGCCAAGCTGGCCCCTGCCCAAAATTTTCCGCCTGACCAAGGGCAGCAAACTGATTGAGGGCATTTTTGAAGGCGAAACCATCAATACACCCTCCATGCTCTGCGTTGAGGATTATATTGACGCGCTGGACTGGGCGAAAAGCATCGGCGGCTTGCAAGGCCTGATTGCCCGTGCCGACGCCAATCTCGCCGCCATTGCCGCATGGGTTGCCCAAACCCCTTGGGTGGATTTTCTGGCCAAAGACCCGGCGACACGCTCCAACACTTCTGTGTGCTTGAAAGTGGTTGACCCCGCCATCACCGCCCTGCCCGCCGAGGCGCAGGCTGCTTTTGCCAAGGCACTGGCGGGCGCACTGGAAAAAGAAAAGGTCGCCTTTGACATTGGCGCCTACCGCGATGCCCCTCCCGGCCTTCGCATCTGGTGCGGCGCCACTGTGGACACTGCCGATGTGGCCGCACTGACCCATTGGCTTGATTGGTCCTTTGCCAAGGCCAAGGCTGAACTCGCCTGAAGTTTTTAACCCTCATCCCAACCTTCTCCCAAGAGGAGAAGGAGTGGTTCGCGCATTCCCTCTCCCCCTGGGAGAGGGTTAGGGTGAGGGCGAACATCACTCCCCCATAAGGAAACCTCCCATGCCTCGCGTTCTTATTTCTGATGCCCTTTCTCCCGCCGCCATTGCTATTTTCAAAGAGCGCGGCGTTGAAGTCGATTTCCAGCCCAATCTTGGCAAGGACAAAGACAAGCTCGCCGAAATCATCGGCAATTATGATGGCTTAGCCATTCGCTCGACCACCAAGGTCACGGACAAAATTCTTGCCAATGCCACCAACCTGAAGGTGATCGGCCGCGCCGGTATTGGCGTTGATAATGTTGATATTCCTGCCGCCACCGCTAAGGGCGTCATCGTGATGAATACGCCGTTCGGCAATTCCATCACCACCGCCGAGCACGCCATTGCCATGATGTTTGCACTGGCGCGCCAGATTCCTTCCGCTGATGTTTCAACACAGGCGGGCAAGTGGGAGAAAAACCGCTTCATGGGTGTGGAGCTGACTGGCAAAGTGCTGGGCATTATCGGCTGCGGCAATATTGGCTCGATTGTGGCCGACCGCGCCATTGGCCTGCATATGCGCGTCATCGCCTTTGACCCCTTCTTAAGCGTTGACCGCGCGCTGGATATGGGCGTGGAAAAGGTCGAGCTGGATGATCTGCTGGCGCGCGCCGACATCATCACCCTGCACACGCCCATGACCGCCCAGACCAAAAACATCCTTTCGGAAGCCAATCTGGCCAAAACCAAAAAGGGCGTGCGCATCATCAACTGCGCCCGTGGCGGCCTGGTGGATGAAGTGGCCCTGCGCGCCGCACTTGACAGCGGCCATGTCGCCGGCGCGGCTTTTGACGTCTTTATCGAAGAACCCGCCACCACAAACCCGCTGTTCGGCCACCCGAATGTGGTGTGCACACCGCATTTGGGCGCTGCCACCACTGAGGCGCAGGAGAATGTTGCGCTTCAGGTGGCGGAGCAAATGTCCGATTATCTGATGCGCGGTGCCATTTCCAATGCGGTCAACTTCCCCTCCATCACCGCGGAAGAGGCACCAAAGCTGAAGCCCTTCATTGCGCTGGCTGAAAAGCTCGGCTCTTTTGCCGGTCAGCTCACCGAATCCGGCATTAAAAAAGTCATTATCACCTATGAGGGCCATGTCACCCAACTCAAGACCAAGGCTTTAACCTCCTCGGCCATTGCCGGTCTGCTGCGCCCACTGCTCTCGGATGTCAATGTCGTCTCCGCGCCGATTGTCGCCAAGGATCGCGGCATTGTTATTGATGAAGTGACCCGCGCCTCGGCTGGCGATTATGAATCGCTCATCACCCTGACCGTTGAAACCGAACACCAGACCCGCGCGGTTTCGGGCACGGTTTTTGCTGATGGCAAGCCGCGTATTCTCTCCATCAAGGGGATCAAGGTG
>DAIMHB010000283.1:0-3608 GCA_036723545.1 Beijerinckiaceae bacterium | reverse complement strand
GGATTGCTCTCGGTGGATCTGGTGCGGCCAGAGCCCGAACGTCTGGTCAAATCCATTCAGATTACGGTGCATGACTAAGCCCGCCCGCGAGGCGCAGATCATGCACACCCATCATTGTTTAAAAAGGATATCAAATGACCCGCACAGATTTTATCCCCATGAACAATTCACCCCTGAGCGCCGAAGAATTTGCCCATCTGGGCGATGGGCAGGTTGCCTATGTCAAGCCCATGCTCTCGGAAGATGTGGCGGCGCTGTTTCCGCAGGCTCCGCCGATGATGCCGGGGATCCGGTTGTTTGCTTTGCTCAGCGCCGATGGCTCACCGATGATGCTCACCGACTCAAAAGATGCCGCCATTGCCAATGCCTGGGAGCATGAACTCGAAACCGTGAGCGTGCATTAGAGCATGCTGTTTTGAGGTGGAAACACAGTGTGAGCGTTCCTTCTCCCCGTTTCAACGGGGAGAAGGAGCCGCTTCCATCTAAAAGCAACAGACTCTAGACCCTTAAATTTTGACGCACGCTTGCCCTATTTTTTAATTCCCGAATAATTGCTGTAAAAAATTTGTCGAGTGTTTGGGTGCGGGGGCCGTGCGCGGCGCATTGCCCGGCACGTCTTCAGGTGGCAGCAAAGAGTCGCTGCCGCTCTGCTGTCCGCCCCGCCGGATCGAAGGTGCGGCCAGGGGCGCCTGTGCCTCCGGCGAGGCCGCCGGTATGGCGCGCGTAAGCGGCAGCGGTGCTGCGGGCGTGTTGATATTGGCAGGAACAGAGGCCGCCGGCACAGGCGGCGCGGCCATGTCCATAGGGGGCAGATTTTCAGGATGCCACAGGCCCAGCGGCAAGGGCGCAGGCGGCACAGTTTTCAATGCCGCTTTCATAAAACGGCTCCAGATTTCCACCGGCAGATTGCCGCCGGAGGTTTTTTTGGTGGGTGTTGAATCGTCATTGCCCAGCCAGACTGCGGCAGTCAAGGCGCTGGTGTAACCGACAAACCATGCGTCCCGATAGTCCTGACTGGTGCCGGTTTTGCCCGCCGCCTGCCAACCGGGCAATTCGGCCTTGCGCGCGGTGCCGGTGAGCAATGTTTCCTGCATCATTGTATTCATCATCTGCACATATTGCGGCTCGATGACGCGGCCAAAGCCGGTGGCCTTGCGCTGATAGAGCAAAGTGCCCTCCGCGGCACGCACTCTGGTGATAATATGCGGCTGCACACCCAGGCCGCCATTGGCAAATGGCGTATAGGCCGTGACCATTTCCAGCGGTGTGACCTCGGATGTGCCCAGCGCAATCGAGGCATTGGCCTGCAATTCAGACTGAATGCCAAGGCGATGGGCGGTTTTGGCAATGTTTTTAGCCCCCACCTCAAGCCCCACCCGCACCGCCACCGTATTGAGCGAGAGGGCCAGCGCATTGGTCAGGGTCACAGGGCCGAAATATTCATGGCTGTAATTTTCCGGCTGCCAGCCTCTGATATTCAGCGGGCCATCCTCGCGCACCGTATTGGGCGTGAGGCCGCGCTCCATCGCCGTGAGATAGACAAAGGGTTTGAAGGCGGAACCGGGCTGACGCCGGGCAAAGGTGACGCGGTTGAACTGGCTGTCGGCATAATTGCGCCCGCCCACCATGGCCTTGATCGCGCCATTGCCATCCAGCGCCACCAATGCGCCCTGCGTGACGCCGAATTTCACACCCTTGGCATCCAACTCCTCGGTGACGGCCTTTTCCGCAGCGGACTGCATATTCAGGGAAATGGTGGTTGACACCACAATGTCCTGATCAATCGCGCCCACCGTTTCATCCAGTGTGTCCATAACATAATCGGCCACATAATTGATGGAACCGGCCCCCTCCTCGCGCACGGCTTTCGCGGGATTGGACAGGGCCAGCGTGGCCATAGCCTCGGTAATATAGCCCTCCCCGACCATGGCGGTGATGACCTGTGCCGCACGCTCGCTTGCGCCCTCCGGATTGC
Source organism: Beijerinckiaceae bacterium (assembly GCA_036723545.1). Classification (GTDB taxonomy): domain Bacteria; phylum Pseudomonadota; class Alphaproteobacteria; order Rhizobiales; family Beijerinckiaceae; genus JANXSV01. The sequence goes on along the minus strand of DAIMHB010000283.1, from coordinate 1,633 downwards.
GGTTGGGGGCAAGTTTTGTCGGCGCTTTCATCAAACCAGCCAGAACAGCGGCCTCGGCCAGTGTAACGGAGCGGGCGCTTTTGCCAAAATATTTGCGCGCCGCCGCCTCCACCCCATAGGCACCGGAGCCAAAATACACGCGGTTGAGATAAAGCTCTAAAATCTGGTCCTTGGAATATTTATGCTCCAGCCACAATGCCAGCACGGCCTCCTGCCCCTTGCGTGACAAGGTGCGTTCCTGCGTTAAAAACAGGTTTTTGGCCAGCTGCTGGGTCAGGGTTGAGCCGCCCTGCGGATTGCCGTGGCCAATCATATTGCGCAGCAAGGCGCGGGCAATGCCGAAAGGATCAATGCCGAAATGATGATAAAAGCGCCGGTCCTCAATCGAAATAAAGGCCTTGGGCAGATAGGGCGGCAGTTCGGCAATGCGGATGGCCGGGCCGCCGGAATCCCCGCGATTGACGATCAGAGCCCCGTCTTCCGCCATAATGGCAATATTGGGCGGACGTTTGGGAATGGCCAGCTGGTCAATGGGCGGTAATTGCGAGGCATAATAGGCAATCAGGCCGCCGAAGGCCATGGCACCCCACAGGCACAGAATAAATCCCCAGTAGAACAACCGCCCGAACCATGAGCGCTGCCGTCTGGCTTTACCCTTTTTGCGAAACTCCCAGTTTTCCTCATCGGTGACGCGGCGGGAGACGGTTTGTGGTGCGGATTTTGATTTTGCGCGGGGTTTTTTGCGCGGACTCGGCGGCTCATCCGCTTCGTCCCAGTGATCCTCGCGCGTGGCATGGAGATCAGGCGTGTCAGACTCGTCAGGATCGTCAAAACTGGGCTCGATACGTCCCCGCCCTTGTCCCCTGCCGTTCCGCGCCATTCCGGTGTCCTGAACCTGTGATGCGCAGCTGACCTGCGCACGCTTTTCAGACTAGTCCACCCCCGTTTAAGGAGGTGTTAAATCGAATTAAGTTTTTAACATTTAGCATAAATACGCAGAATTTTACATGAATCCTGTGTCCAAATTTAAGCGGCCTCTTGCACTTATGCCGCTTACAGGTCAATGATTGCGACCCCGCATAAAAGCGGGTCACGATATTCATCGGAATTGGTCTTATGAAAGTTACACTGGAACGTTCGGCTCTCCTCAAATCTCTCGGCCATGTGCATCGTGTGGTTGAGCGGCGCAACACAATTCCGATATTGTCCAATGTGCTGATTCAGGCCGAAGGCAGCGAACTCTCGCTCAAAGCCACCGATCTTGACCTCGAAATTTCCGGCTCTGTTGCGGCGGATGTGATTCAGGCGGGCGCCACCACCGTGCCGGCGCATGTGCTTTATGACATTGTGCGCAAATTGCCGGACGGATCACAGGTAACGCTGGAAATTGCCGGAGATTCAGGCCAGATGCTGCTGCGCTCTGGCCGGTCGCGGTTCAATCTTCAGGCCTTGCCGGAAGATGATTTTCCCAAGCTCAGCGCTGGTGAATTGTCGCATCATTTCACATTGCCCGCTGCCGATCTGAAAAAACTGATTGAAAAAACCCAGTTTGCGATTTCAAATGAGGAAACCCGCTATTACCTCAATGGCATTTTCATTCACACGCTGGATGTCAATGGCAAAACCATGCTGC
>DAIMHB010000282.1:0-3611 GCA_036723545.1 Beijerinckiaceae bacterium | reverse complement strand
AATGTGGAGCGGCTGGCCGGTTTTTTTCAGGCGTTTAGGGATGGTCTGGCCGCTTATAACCGCCGCCCTGATGCGCGCACATGCGTGCTCTCCCCCGGCCCGATGAACGAGACCTATTTTGAACATGCCTATCTGGCGCGTTATCTGGGCTTTTTGCTGGTGGAAGGCGAAGATCTGACGGTGCGCGGTGACGAGGTGTTTGTGCGCACTGTGGCGGGCCTTAAGCCTGCAGAGGTGATCTGGCGGCGGCTGGATGCTGATTTTGCCGATCCGCTTGAACTTAATACCAGCTCCAGACTGGGCGTGCCGGGGCTTGTGTCGGCCTTGCGCAACAGCTCGGTGCTGATGGCCAATGCGCTGGGCGCCGGACTGGCGGAATCGCGTTCGCTGATGAGCTTTCTGCCTGCGGTGGCGCAGCATGTTCTGGGTCAGGATCTGGCTTTGCCCAATATGGCGACATGGTGGTGCGGGCAGCCGCGCGAGCGCAATTATGTGCTTCAAAACCTTGATAAAATGGCCATTGCGCCCGCATTTTCCCGGGTATTGCCGGGGTCTCTGACGCATGGCGCACGGTTTGGCGGGGCCCTGAATTCCAGCGAGCGCGCCGCGCTTGTCGAGGCCATAGACCAGCGCGGTGTTGATTTTGTCGCGCAGGAAGCCGTCCGGCTCTCTACCATGCCGGTGTGGAATGAGGGGCGTCTGGAGCCGCGCCCCTTTACACTGCGTTTGTTTATTGCCCGCACAGCCACGGGCTTGTCGGTGATGCCGGGCGGGTTTTGCCGGGTCTCGCAAGACCTGAATGCCAATATGCTCAATATGCAGGTGGGTGGTAAATCGGCCGATGTCTGGGTGTTGTCGGATAAGCCGGTGGTGGAAACCAGCCTGCTGCCCAGACCGGAGCGGGTGGCGGTGCGCCGTCAGCCCGGTTCCCTGCCGTCCCGCGCGGCGGATAATCTGTTCTGGCTGGGGCGCTATATTGAACGCAGCGAGGCAACGTTGCGCGTTTTGCGGGCGCTTTTGTCGCGCAGCAGCGAATCTGCCGGCACATCCCATGCCGTTGGTGGGCACCTGACCGATCTGCTCACCTTTGCGCAGGCCATGCCGCCGGATATGAAACAGGCCTCACCGGCGCTGATCGCGGGGACATGTATGCACCAGTCCGGCGGGCCGGGGGCCTTGTCGGTGCTGCTGCGGGCGGCGCGGGGCGCGGCTTCGGTGATCCGCGACCGGTTTTCGCCGGAAGCCTGGCGCTCGCTCAATCTTCTGGTGGAAATGTTCGACAATCCGGCGCTGGCTTTGGGCAGCGAGGCCGAGGCTTTTGAGCGCATCAATCAGGGCCTGCAATATATTGCCGCCTTTTCCGGTCTGGCGCAGGAAAATATGAACCGTCTCAATGGCTGGCGCTTTCTGGAAATTGGCCGCAGGCTGGAGCGGGCTGTGGCCATCTGTCGCTATGCGCAGAAATTTGCGGCGGAGTCCATGCCGGTGGAGGCGCTGGACACGCTGCTCGAACTGGGCGACAGCCAGATTACCTATCGTTTGCGGTATGTTATGGTGGCGGCGCGCGCGCCGGTGCTGGATTTGCTGCTGCTGGACGATAATAATCCGCGGGCGCTGGTGTTTCAGATTGCCCAGCTGAGCCATCACCTCGAAAAGCTGCCGCCTCTGGCGCTGAACGGTTTGCCTTCGGCGGCGCAGCGCCTCACCATCCGTCTGCTGGCGGATCTGCGTGCTGGCGAGGCGGATGTGTTGCAGGATGCACAGATCGCCGCCATGGAAACAGCCTTGCTGCGGCTTTCCAATGAAATTTCCCTCAATTATTTTACCCATCGTGAGCGGCCTGTTGTTCCGCAGGAGACGTTCACATGATTTACGATATTCAGCAGACCACAACTTATGAATATGCGGCCCCCGTGCCGGTGGCCAAGCATATTTTGCGCCTCACGCCGGTGGACAGGCTCAGCCAGACGGTGCTGGATTTCTGGATGGAAATTGAGCCCACGCCCGATCAGCTGCGCTCTGCAACGGACTTTTTTGGAAATCGCAACACTCTTGTTGAAATTGACAGGCCGCATGAGCGGTTTGTGGTGCATACATTGTCACGGGTGCAGGTGGAGCCACAAATGCCGTTGATCGCGGATATGACCGCACCTTTTGAACAGATTCGCGATGAGGCCTGTGCCGCCACCTCTCTGGATGCTGAATCTCCGGTGCATTTTCTGTTTCCCAGTGCATGTGTGCCGCTGGACGCTGGCATCAGCGATTATGCCAGCCAGAGTTTTGGGCCCGGCCAGCCCATATTGGCCGGTGCGCTCGATCTGATGCGGCGGATTCATGCTGATTTTATCTATGAGCCGGGGGCCACCGATGTGACAACCCCGCCCGCAACCGCCTTTGCGCTCAAGCGGGGCGTGTGTCAGGATTTTGCCCATATCATGATCTGCGGCCTGCGCAGCCTTGGCCTGCCAGCGGCCTATGTCAGTGGCTATCTGCGCACAGTGCCAGCCCCGGGGGAAAAGCCGCTTGAAGGGGCAGATGCCACCCATGCCTGGGTTTCGGTATGGTGCGGGCGCGATGGCTGGCGCGGCCTTGACCCCACCAATGCCATTATGGCTGGTGAAGATCATATTATCATGGCCATTGGCCGTGATTATGCCGATGTTGCCCCCAGCGAGGGCATGATCGTGTCCTCCGGCGCCCAGAAGCTGAGCGTTGCCGTGACCGTGGTTCCGGTTCTCCGATAGGCGATCCTGCGCTTTTATTGTCTTGATTTTCGCAGCTGTTGCCCAATTTTGAGGCTGCGTAGGCATAATATATCTGGCAACGGCTGCGCCGCAAACCTTGGAGCGCGGACAGTCTCCTCGCTGCATATTCGTGCTGAAATGCGCATCGCGGCTTCAGGCGCGCCCCTCACGCAGGGCTGAGAAATAATCATCAGCCCCCACCTGTCCGCCTTTGAGTGCAATCTGCACGCCGTTGAAGGCCGGATTTGGGCTAAATGCGGTGCAGAGCGGCGAGCCCGGCGTTGCGGGCAGGGGAAGGCAGGTGGTCAGCGCATAAATTTCCAGCTCTGTCAGGGCATGGCTGGAGGTATCGCCGCCTGCAATCACCCCGCGCCGTAGTCCCGCGCGTTCCATAAGTGCAGCTTGAATTTTTCCCAGCCCCCGCCCGATGGCTTTGCGTCCGGATGCATCAAGCGTGGTGTCAATTTCTGTCGTGGTGCCCAGCGCTGTGTGGAGAATGACACTGCGGCCCTCGGCCAGATGGTGCAAACCCGCACGGATGGCCGCGTCAATCGGGCCAGACGCTCCCGAGGCCAGCGCTTTGGGGTCAAGGGCAATGGTGTCAAATCCGTGGGCCTGAGCATGGCGGATCTGCCGTTCTGTTGTGGGTGAGCAGGAGCCGGACACAACAGCCATGCGATCAACCGCGCCCGGCGATGCAAAGCTTGGGCGCGCACCGGCAAGGCCAAGCCGCTGCCATTCACCAAGCAGGGCATATTCAACCCCTGAGGAGCCCGCGACAAAATAGCCCCCCGCTTTGCGCATCGCCCACAGGGCCTGTCCCGCATGGAGCTGGCTGGTCGGATCGGCAACATCAAACATGAGAAT
>DAIMHB010000281.1:0-3617 GCA_036723545.1 Beijerinckiaceae bacterium | reverse complement strand
GTGTCAAAAAGGTGGGGCTGGAGCTGGGCGGCAATGCGCCCTTCATCGTTTTCGATGATGCCGATATTGATGCTGCGGTTGAGGGGGCGATGTTCTCCAAATTCCGCAATATGGGCCAGACCTGCGTCTGCTCGAACAGAATTTATGTGCAGGACAAGGTGCATGATGCCTTTGTCGAGAAATTATCGGCGGCCGTCGCGCGGCTTTCTGTCGGCAACGGGCTTGAGGTTGGCGTGACGCAGGGGCCGCTGATCAATGCCGAGGCTGTTGAGAAGGTGGAAAGCCATATTGCTGATGCGGTGGAAAAGGGCGCGCGCGTGGTGCGGGGCGGCCAGCGCCACGCGCTGGGCGGGACATTTTTTGAGCCCACCGTGCTCGCCGGTTTGACTGCCGATATGCGCATTGCCCGTGAGGAAACATTTGGCCCGCTCGCGCCGGTGTTCCGCTTCGCCGATGAGGATGAGGTGATTGCCTTGGCCAATGATTCGCCCTTCGGTCTGGCCTCCTATTTTTATGCGCGCGATCTGGGCCGCGTATTTCGTGTGGCGGAGGCGCTGGAATTTGGTATGGTCGGGGTTAATACCGGCGCGATCTCAACCGAACTTGCGCCCTTTGGCGGTGTGAAGGAGTCGGGGCTGGGCCGCGAAGGCTCGCGTCACGGCACGGACGAATTTGTTGAACTGAAATATATATGTCTGGGCGGATTATAAGTCTGCCCGCACAGGCTTCGGACAGGATATGATTGTGACGGCTGACGAACTGAAACGGATGGCTGCGGCCAGAGCCCTGACCTATGTAACGCCGGGTATGCGCCTTGGGCTCGGAACCGGTTCAACCGCCAGACATCTTGTTGACCTGCTGGGCGCGCAAGTGCGGGAAGGTTTTCCGGTGCTCTGTGTGCCGACCTCCGAGGCCACGCGGGCGCAGGCCGCCAGTCTGAATATTCCCCTGACCACGCTGGACGAGACGCCGGAGCTTGACCTTACGATTGATGGCGCTGATGAAATTGATTCAGACCTCAATCTGGTGAAGGGCGGGGGCGGCGCTTTGCTGCGTGAAAAAATCGTCGCCAGCGCCTCCAAGCGGATGCTGGTGATTGCGGATGAAACCAAAATTGTGCAGAAGCTGGGGGCATTTCCCCTGCCTGTTGAGGTGATTGCCTTCGGCTTTGCCTCTACAAAACGTCATATTGCGGCGGCGCTGGCTGAAAACGGCTGTGCAGGCGAGATTGTTCTGCGCACCAACAAAGATGGCCTTGTTTTCGTCACGGATAGCGGTCACTGGATTGTGGATTGTCATGTCGGCATGATTCCGGATGCGGCAAGGCTGGCCACAGCCTTGAGCGTGATTGCCGGCGTTGTGGAACATGGCTTGTTTATTGGCCTCGCCAATGGTGCAATCATCGCGGGTGGACAGGGTATTCGCCTGATCGGCAATCAATTTTAACATATGGAGACCATCTTGAGTTTTAACCTTCCCTCCCGAAACTGCCTGCATATGCTTGCGCTTGGTGCCGCGCTGTTTTCCGCGCCTCTGGCCATGGCGCAGGAGCCGACCGCAACCCAGCTTTCTGCGGCGCGTGATGTTGTGCTCTCCAGTGGTGTGACCCGCTCATTTGACCAGATTATTCCCAATTATATGGCGCAGGTGACCCGCACCCTTACCCAGACCCGTCCGGAACTGACCAAACAGGTTGAGGACACACTGAAAGAGCTTCGTCCGGAATTTGAGGCCAGAAAGGCCGAGCTGGTCAATACGGCTGCGAAAATCTATGCCTCTGATATGTCGGAAGCGGAATTGAAGGACATTGCCGCCTTTTTCAATTCGCCTGCCGGAAAAAAATATGTGAATTCCCAGCCGGACATGCTCAACAAGCTCGTTGCTGTGGTTCAGGCTTGGACCCGCGTGCTCTCCACCGAGATGGTGGACCGCGTGCGCGCGGAGCTGAAGAAGAAGAATATTGATCTCTAAAGCATGATGTTTTGAGGTGGAAACGCACTGTAAGCGTATCTTCTTCCCCCTCATCCAGAGGAGGCCGCAGGCCGTCTCTCCCCCGTCATCCTGAGGAGGTCATAGGCCGTCTCGAAGGATGAATGGGGAGAATACTCAGGATGAAGGCAACCGTCATTGCGAACGAAGTGAAGCAATCCACTTATGGATTGTTTCGTCGGCTTCGCCTCCTCGCAATGACGGGGTTTCTGTCTCCCCACTCGCGGGGCGAGGGAGAGGTTTCCGTATAAAGGCAATAGATTCTAGAGCTTCCACAACTTAAAAAGGCTGATCCATGACCCAGTCCACTGCTGATTTTGATCTGTTTGTGATAGGCGCGGGGTCTGGCGGCACAAGGGCAGCGCGTATCGCGGCGGGCTATGGCGCAAAAGTGGCCATAGCCGAGGACTATCGCATTGGCGGCACCTGCGTCATTCGCGGCTGTGTGCCGAAAAAGCTGTTGGTCTATGCCAGCCGTTTTGCTGATGATCTGCGCGATGCCGCCGGTTTTGGCTGGAGCATTGCGCCCGCCTCGTTTGACTGGCCGACCCTTGTGGCCAATAAAAACCGTGAAATCGCGCGCCTCTCCGACATTTACCGCGCCAATCTGGCGAAGGCGGGCGTCTCCATTTTTGAGGAAAGGGCGGTTATCACCGGCCCGAATTCTGTGCGCCTGTCAGGAGGGCAGAGCTTTACGGCCAGGACCATTCTGGTGGCAACCGGTGCCTCGCCCGTGCTGGAGCCGCATGTGCCGGGGCTGGAACATGCCATTTCCTCCAATGAATTGTTTGATCTGCCAGCCTTGCCAAAATCTCTGGCCATTGTCGGGGCGGGTTATATTGCTGTTGAATTTGCTGCGCTTTTTGCCCGTCTAGGCACCAAGGTGACGCTGATGATGCGCGGGGACAATGTGCTGCGCGGCTTTGACGAAACCATGCGCGCGGGCCTGCGTGAGGCGCTGGTTCATGCAGGTGTGACCATTTTGCCCGGAATCTTGCCGCAAAATATCGTAAAATCCGGCGATGGCTTCACCGTTCAGCTCTCCTCTGGCGATCATGTGCATGCGGATCAGATTTTGGTGGCGACGGGCCGCAAGCCGCATGTCTCCGGCCTTGGACTGGCTGAGGTGGGTGTGGAGATGGATGGTGCGGGCGCGATCAAGGTGGATGCTCATTCCCGCACCAATGTGCCCAGCATTTTTGCTGTGGGGGATGTCACCAACCGCATCAACCTGACGCCGGTGGCAATCCGCGAGGGTCACGCCTTTGCCGATACGCAGTTTGGCGGCAAAAATGTGATGGTCAGCCATGACAATGTCGCGACCGCTGTTTTCACCACACCGGAGATCGGCACAGTCGGCCTGACAGAGGCGCAGGCCTGCGCAACCTATGCGGCGGTTGATATTTATGAATCAAGTTTCCGACCGATGAAGGCCACTCTGTCCGGCAGTGCCGAAAAAACCATCATGAAGATCATTGTCAATGCCATGACGGATCAGGTGTTGGGTGTGCATATTCTTGGCCATGATGCGGGGGAAATGGCGCAGTTGCTGGGCATTGCCGTCAAGATGGGGGCAACAAAGGCCGATTTTGACGCAACAATGGCCGTCCACCCCACCGCTTCGGAAG
>DAIMHB010000280.1:0-3625 GCA_036723545.1 Beijerinckiaceae bacterium | reverse complement strand
ACCGCCCGCGCCCTGCTGCTGGGCGAGCGCATAGATGCCGAGGATTTGGAGCGTCCGGATATGATTTCGGCCAATCCGCTGGCTTTTCATGTCGGCTCCTCCGGTTTTGTGGCCATTTATCGCTTTGGTGTTGCGGTTCTGGTGGGCTTAAGTCCGCTGGAAGAAGAAGACTTTCTGGGCAAGATCAAACTGCGCGTCATCGGCAACCGCGAGCGCATTGATGACGAAACCGTGCCGATAGCCATTCTGCCGGAGTTTGATGATAAAATTCCGCCCGGCGGCCCGATCCAGATCAAGGATTTTTCGGAAGAGCGCTTTCTGGTGATTGCCGATGCGCTGGCCAAAAGCGTTTCGCTCACGCGCGACGAGCGCGAGGTCAATGCGGTGTTTGATGTCATCGAGCCTTTTGCGGCGCAGCTGGCCCTCTCTGGCCGCCCGCCGTGGAAGCGCCGCTCGATGCTGCGGCTGATCGGTCAGGCGCTGCTGGCGCAGCACCGCGTTTCCGGCCGCGTTGCGGTGGAGGAAAAGCCGGATGTGCTGTGGGATCGCCCCGATCTTGAGCGGCTTTATGCCCGTCTGGAAGATGAATATGAATTGAAAGAACGCGCGGGCACCCTCAAACGCAAGCTCGACGTGATTGTGGAAACCGCCCGCGCCCTCACCGATATTATTGACGCCGACCGCGCCACGCGGCTGGAAGCCACCATCGTCATTCTGATTATCGCGGAAATTCTCATCACCTTTTATCAGATGTTTTTTCTGCACGCGCACTAGGCTCTGCGGCTGTCCATCCTTCGAGACGCCTTGTTCCAAAAGGCGTCTCGAAGGATGGGAGCTGGCCTCACCCCGCCAACCCCTTCACATGCGCGGCAATCTCGCCCGCTGTGGTCAGCCAGATGTCGCTGCGCCGCGTGGCAATATGCGCCAAAGCGCGGCGCAAATGGCGCAAGCGGTGCGGCTGGCCGACAATATAGGGATGCAGCGCAATGCCCATGACGAGCGGTTGAGCGGCGCTTTGCTCCAGCATCTCGTCAAAATGATCAATAATCATTTGCGCAAAGGCGGGGCCTTCGATTTTTCGGGCGACAATCATCGGAATATCGTTGATTTCCTGCGGATAGGGCACAGAGAGCAGCGGGCCATGCGCGGTGCGCAGCCACACCGGCTGGTCGTCCATGCACCAGTCCAGCAGATAGTCATAACCGGCCTGTTTCAGAAGGTCGGGCGTGGCGTGGCTTTCGGAAATCCACGGGCCCAGCCAGCCCCTAGGGGCCTTGCCCTCATGCTGTGTTAAAATTTTTGTGGCCTCGGCAATGAGTTCGGCTTCATCGGCCACGCTCAAAATGCCCTGCCGCTCCGAATTGGTGCGGCCATGGCCGACCATCTCGTCGCCGCGCGCGCGAAACGCCTCGGCCAGACCGGGGCATTGCGCATAAATCTCCGAATTGAGCAGAATGGACGCGGGCATGGCAAACTGATTGAGCAGGTCGATCATCCGCCATGCGCCCACCCTGTTGCCATAATCACGCCAGGCATAGTTGAGAATATCCGGCTGCGGGCCGCCGGGGGCAAGCTCGGCGCCTAACCCTTCTCCAAAGGCAAACCATTCGAGATTGATGGCAATATAGACCGCAAGCCCCCTGCCCTGCGGCCAGGCATAATGCGGGCGGCCAATAATGGGCGAATAGTCATAACGATTATGGTTCATTCATCCCTCCAGATCGTGCACGGCAGCCGTAGGCAGCCATTGAAACTCAGACAGTTGATGCCGCGCGAAGGTAAACTGCCGTTTGGCATAATGGCGCGTATCCATCTGCCCGCGCAAAACCGCCGCCGCACGGGTGATTTTGCCCTGCAGATGGTCAATCAACCCCGGCACGCCATGTGCGCGCATCACCGGCAGGGCGGGGTCCAGCCCGCGCGCGGCCAGCGTTTCAACTTCCTGCAGGGCGCCCGCCTCCATCATGCCCTCGAAGCGCGCATCAATCCGGCGCATCAACTCGGGCCGTTCGGGCGCAATGAACCATGCCCTATAACCATCCGGCAAGAGCGGCGCGCGGCGCTGACCCTGCCAATAGGCCAGCGAGCGGCCTGTCGCGGCAAACACCTCCAGCGCCCGCAAAATACGTTGCGGATCGGAGGGGCGCAATCTGGCCGCCATAACCGGATCGAGCACCGCCAGCTTCTGGTGCATCGTCGCGGGCGGCTGCCCTTCTGCCTCCATGCGAATCCTTTGGCGTATCTCGTCCGGCACATCCGGAATATCGGAAAGGCCCTGCGTCAGCGCCTTGAAATACATGCCGGTGCCGCCGACAAAAATCGGCAATTTTCCCGCCATGCGCACACTCTCCAGTGCGGCTTGGGCGTCCTCCAGCCATTTTCCGACCGAATAATTCACCGCGCCATCGACATGGCCGAACAGCAGATGCGGCACGCCGCTTTGCTCCTCCGGCGAAGGGCGGGCGGACAGAATGAACAAATCCTGATAGACCTGCATGGAATCGGCGTTTATGACCATGCCACCATGTGCCTTGGCCAGTGAAATCGCCAAAGCCGTCTTGCCGCTGGCTGTAGGGCCTGCGATGAGAAGGGCTTGAGGGGAATGTTTCAACGGCGAATCCAGAGTTCAGAAGATGTCAGACCATAACATTGTTGCGACGCTCATATCAAACCCGGCCAAGCCCGGCCTCACCCCTGCCCTGCTGCAAACAGCGGCAGAGGCGCTGCACAGCCCCAGCCGCACCGATATTCTGCACGAAGGAGTGGCCGCCGACCTGCTGTTCACCCCGCGCTACGGCGAAGCCACAGAGCGTCTGCGCGTCGCGCTGGCCGATGCACCGCTCGATATCATCATCCAGCCTGTAGCCCAGCGCCGCAAAAAACTGTTTCTGGCCGATATGGACTCCACCATGATCGGGCAGGAATGTATCGACGAGCTGGCGGATCTTGTCGGCGTCAAGGCGCATGTCGCGGCCATTACCGAGCGGGCCATGCGCGGCGAGATTGCCTTTGAACCGGCGCTGCGCGAGCGTGTCGCCCTGCTCAAGGGGCTGAGCGCCGGTGTGGTGCGCCGGGTGATTGACGAGCGCATCACTTTAACTCCCGGCGGATCGGCGCTGGTGCGCACCATGCGGGCGCATGGAGCCTATACGGCGCTGGTGTCGGGCGGATTCACACTGTTTACCGGCACCATCGGCCCGATGATCGGCTTTGATGAACATCGCTCCAACCTGCTGGAGATTGAAAACGGCCTGTTTGCCGGCACGGTTGCCGAGCCCATTTTGGGTCAGCAGGCAAAACTCGCCACCCTGATTGAATTGCGGACAAAATTCGCGCTTGAACCGCATGAAACCATGGCGGTGGGAGATGGGGCCAATGATCTGGCCATGCTGGGCGAGGCCGGGCTGGGCGTGGCCTTTTATGCCAAGCCGAAAGTGGCGCAGGCGGCCCATGCCCGCATTGACCACAGCGACCTCACCGCCCTGCTTTATGCGCAGGGATACAGATTTGCGGAGTTTGTAGACTAAAAAAGCCGCCCCGCATCTGCGGGACGGCCTCAGGTTAAAATGCTCACTGAATCGCCAGTGTCACAAATTGCGAGCTGCCCTGCGGGTCGGTCAGCAGG
>DAIMHB010000279.1:0-3632 GCA_036723545.1 Beijerinckiaceae bacterium | reverse complement strand
CCCATGAGGCCAGCCCAGCCTCCACCAGCCGCGCACTTAAAAGGTCAAGCTCCTGCTCAAGCGTGGCGCGCGTCGCCTCCACATCGGCGCGCAATTCCGGCAGAGTGCGCCCGCTCAGGCGTGCATTGAGATAGTTGCCCGCTTCCACCAGCGCCGAGGCGGGCAGTCCGCGCGCAATGGTCAGTATGCGGTTTTCAACCGTTCCGTCTTCGGCCACCAGCACCGCCAGCGCCTTTTCGGGGTCAAGGCGTAAAAATTCGATATGTTTCAGCCGTATGTTGTCTTTCGTGGTGACGACAACCCCCGCGCCGCGTGACAGGCCGGACAACAGGCTGGAGGCCTCGGCCAGCACCCCGTCCAGCGGCTGGCTGCTGGCGGCGGCCTTCACCTTGGAGTCGATTTTGCCGCGATCCTCGCCCGACAAATCGCCGAATTCCAGCAGGGCATCGACAAAAAACCGCAGACCGAGGTCGGTGGGCAGACGTCCGGCGCTGGTATGGGGCGAAAAAATCAGTCCCAGCTCTTCCAGATCCTGCATGATATTGCGCACGGAGGCCGCAGACAGGGACATGGGCAACAGCTTGGAGAGATAGCGCGAGCCGATGGGCTCGCCATGCAGAAGATAGGAATCGACAATCTGGCGAAAAATCTCGCGTGACCGGCCATCAAGCCGGGTGAGTGCACCAGCAAAAGAACTATCGGGGTCTGAGGGGCGGTGTGTGTGGGCCATGCTTTAAAATGGCGGCTGCGGGGCTAAAGTGCAAGTCCTAGAGTGAGGACCGGTCATTATGGCTTCGCGCTGCGCGGTGCTTTGATGCCGCGCGACACACGCCCGACCTTTGCGGCTGCCCCCTGCAACTGGCGGCGAAGCTCGTCACGTTTTTCATGGATGGAGGCGATCACATAGCCTGCGGGCACGCCAAGCCCGACCAATGCCGCCTCTGACAGTTGCAGACTGGCCTCAATGGTTTCAGGCACGGCATCGGTCACGCCAATTTCGTAAAGATGACTGGCGTGATGTGCATCCTGTGCGCGCGAGACAATCACTAGATCCGGACGAATGGCGCGCGCCGCGCGCACAATGGCGTCAATGTCCTCCGGCGCATGAATGGTGATGATCAGCGCCGAGGCTGTCTCAATATGGCAGTGGCGCAAAAATTTCTCCTGCCGCGCATCGCCAAAATAGATCGGCCGTCCGGCCCGCCGCCATTTGGTGACGATTTTCGTGGCGCGGTCTGTGACAATATATTTGATTTTGTGGGTGTCCATCAGGGCCCCCACCATCTGCCCGACGCGGCCATAACCCACAATCACGCTGCGGACATCACCATCATCAGGCGGCGCGAGGCTCAGCTCTGGCGAAGGCGCCACCGGATTGAACCGCCGCGTCAGCCATTGGCCCAGCGCGTCGCTCAAAGGTATGACCGACATGCTTAAAGCGATCACGCTCAGCATAAACCCTGCGTCTGCTGCGCTGATCAGCTTGTCATCCAGCGCCTGATTGAGAATAACAAAGCCGAATTCTCCACCCGAACCTAAAATCAGGCCGGTTTTCAGCCCCGTTGACCATGATAGCCGGAACAGCCGTGCGGACAGGGCCAGAATCGCGGCTTTGAGCGCAATCAGCGCCAGCACAGCCGCCAGCAGCAACAGCGGATGCGCCAGCATGGTGGCAAAATCCAGCGACATGCCCACAGTAAAGAAGAAAATTCCAAGCAGAAGCCCTTTGAACGGCTCAATTTCAGCCGCAATGGCCCGCCGATATTCGGTTTCTCCCAGCAAAAGACCGGCGATAAAGGCACCAAAGGCCATGGAAAGACCGGCCGCCGCCCCCAGCAGGCTGATGCCCACAATCACAAACAATGTCGCGGCAATGAACAATTCGTGGTTTTTGGTCACCGATACCAGCCGGTAAAAGGGCTGAAACAGGCTGCGGCCCAGCAGCACAATGGCCAAAACCGTGACCCCGCCTTGCGCCAGCGCCCGCAGCAGCCCCAGCACTATGGAGCCATCCTTGTGACCACCCAGAATGCCGACCAGAAACAGCACCGGCACAACCGAGACATCCTGAAACAACAGAATGGCAAAACTGGCCCGCCCCGTGGCCGAGGACAGCCGCCCCTGACCCGCCAGCAGCTCGACGATAATGGCCGTGGAGGACAGGGCCAGCGCCGCGCCAATGATCAGCCCCGCCGCCGGTGTTGCGCCCCACAGCAGCGCCGCATAGCCGACCGACAGCGTTGTGGCCACCATCTGCAATGCGCCAAGGCCGAACACCAGACGCCGCATGGTGAACAACCGTTCCGGCGACAGCTCCAGACCAATCAGAAACAACAGAAAGACCACGCCAAATTCGGCAATCTGACCGACATGATCCTGCGCGCCAATGGTCAGAATATGCAGCGCCGGGAAAGCGCCAAGACCATGCGGGCCCAGCAGGGCACCAACCATCAGATAGGCCAGAATGGAGCTTATGTTCAGACGCAGCAGCAGCGGCACGACCAGACCAGCCGTGGCCAGCAGAATCATCACGGCCTTATAGGCACCATAGTCAAAGCCGCTGTCCATTGTCTCTCCCGCCCGCGATTCACTTGCGCCAGCATAGAGAGGGGATGGTTAATCAAGCAACATGCGTTTGAGCAATTCCAGCTCCTCGGACAGGGCGCTGTCCGAGGTGGTCATGGTGTCAATTTTGCGCACGGCATGGAGCACGGTTGTGTGGTCACGCCCGCCAAAGCGGCGGCCAATTTCCGGCAATGAGCGCAATGTCAGGATTTTGGAAAGATACATGGCAATCTGGCGCGGGCGCACCACATTGGCGGTGCGGCGCGAGGAGAGAATATCGGCGCGGCTGACCTGATAATGATTGGCCACCAGCTTCTGAATATCCTCGATTTTAACCCGTTTCGGGTCTCTCACCCGTACCAGATCTCGGATGGCGATTTCCGCAGTTTCAATGGTCAGCGGCCCGCCGGTGAGCGTGGCATGGGCCAGCAGGCGGTTGACGGCACCGTCGAGATCGCGCCCATTGGCGGTGATCGTATGTGCGACAAAATTCATCACGGCCTCGGGCACGTCAAAGCCCGGCTGCAAGGCTTTGGCCGCCTGAACCCGTGCGCTTAAAATGCGCAGGCGCAAGGCTTCGTCCAGAGCGTGCATTTCCACACACAGCCCGCCCGCCAGACGTGAGCGCACCCGCTCCTCAAGGCTTTCCAGCTCACCGGGCGGACGGTCTGCCGCAATGATTACCTGTTTGCCGGCATCAATCAGGGCATTGAGCAAATGGCAGAATTCCACCTGAATCGATTTGCCCTGCAAAAACTGCACATCATCAATGATCAGCACATCAATCGCCCGCAGCTTTTCTTTGAAGGCAATCGCGGTCTGGGTTTTCAGGGCTGTGACAAAACCATACATGAATTTTTCAGCGGTCAGATAAACCACACGCTGGTTCAGGTCTTTCGATTTATGGGCAATGGCATGCAGAAGATGGGTTTTGCCAAGACCCACCGCCGCATGGATATAAAGCGGGTTATACAGCAAGGCGGCACCGTCCCGCGTCTCGCCCATGCGCTGTGCCGCAGAAAAGGCCAGCTGATTGGATTTGCCGGTCAGAAAGCTGTCAAAGGTCA
>DAIMHB010000278.1:0-3645 GCA_036723545.1 Beijerinckiaceae bacterium | reverse complement strand
GGCAGCATCAGAAAGATCGAGCAAGGGACTGTCGGCGGAGGGGGTTTCCAGTTCCGCTGTTTCGTCTTTTTCTGTTGCTTTGGTCGCCATTTTAACTCTTACTCCTGCCGAGGTCGCCGTGGTTGTGCCAGGGGCCGTCTGCTGTGATCCACCGATCAACGTCCTCCACACATAGGCCGGAGGCTTTTGTGGGTATCCGCTGCTGCTGATTCGTTTTGTCTAATGTGTGATTATCTTGCTTAAGCGCCGGTTAACCATTGGGATATTTCCTTCCGAAAGATCGTGCCAGACGCAGAACTTTTGAACAAATGCGCTTATAATCACCAACCTTATATTGCAGTTCAGAGGCATCTGTATAAAGACCCTCACGCGCAATTATAATCTACCGCCATGCGGTCTCAGATTAGCTCTTATTTGTCAAGACCTTGACTTTATGTAGGGCGAAATTATCCCTGTGCAAGGGTGCGGGGCTGGACTTGTCCACAAAAACCGTCCATTTGCAGCATATTATTCTGATGCCTGAATGTGCGAAGGTAGGCCGCTCGTGTCGTTGAATCTGGCTTTATACCAACCGGATATTCCGCAAAACTGCGGCACCTTGCTGCGGATGTGCGCCTGTCTGGGCGTGTCGGCGTCCATTATCGAGCCTGCGGGTTTTCCGGTGTCCGACCGGCATTTCCGCCGTTCCGGCATGGATTATCTCGATCAGGTCGAGGTTGTGCGTCACATGTCCTGGGCGCGCTTTCACAGCTGGGCCAAGGCGGGCGAATATCCGCGCCGCATTGTGCTGCTCTCCACCAAAGCGGCAGTGCCTTACACTGAATTTTCGTTTCAAGCGGATGATATTCTGCTTCTGGGGCGAGAATCCGCCGGTGTGCCGGAAGAGGTGCATGATGCGGCGGATGCGCGAATTCTGGTTCCGATGCGCCCGGCCATGCGTTCGCTCAATATTGCAGTTGCAGCGGCGATGGTTTTGGGCGAAGCCATGCGCCAGACACAGAGTTTCGGAAAGGGCGGATATGGATGAACTGGCTCAACGCAAGGCCAAGGCTGCCGATTGGTTTCTGGCTTTGCAAAACCGTATTCTGGCCGCCTTCGAGGCGCTGGAAGCCGAATGCGCCGGCCCCTTTGGCGAGGTGAAGGATCCGGCGCAATTTGAAATCACGCCCTGGGCGCGCACCGACCATTCCGGCGCGCCGGGCGGCGGCGGGCGTATGGCCATGCTCAAGGGCCGTGTTTTTGAAAAGGCCGGTGTGCATACATCCACAGTATTCGGCACCTTTGCGCCGGAATTTGCTAAGCAGATTCCCGGTGCGGATGTGGACCCGCGCTTCTGGGCGGCGGGTCTTTCGCTGATTGCCCATCCGCGCAACCCGAATGTGCCGACAGTGCACATGAATACGCGCTTTGTTGTCACCTCAAAAGCGTGGTTTGGCGGCGGGGCCGATCTGACTCCGGTGCTGGATCGTCGCCGCGTACAGACAGATCCGGATTCAATCGCGTTTCATGGTGCGATGCAGGAGGTGTGTGCCGCGCATGAGGCCGATTATCCACGTTATAAAACATGGTGCGACGACTATTTTCATCTTAAGCATCGCAATGAGCCGCGCGGCATCGGCGGTATTTTTTATGATTATCTCGAAGGGGACTGGGACAGGAATTTTGCCTTCACACAAGGTGTCGGCGAGGCCTTTCTGGATATTTATCCGTCTATTGTGCGCAGGAATTTCAACACACACTGGACAGAGGCCGACCGCGAGGAGCAGCTTGTGCGCCGTGGCCGCTATGTTGAGTTTAACCTGCTCTATGACCGTGGCACAATTTTCGGCCTGAAAACCGGCGGCAATGTGGACAGTATTTTATCCTCCATGCCGCCACTGGTGCGGTGGCCTTGAGCATGGATATTTCGTAAGCAAACCCATCCTTCGTGACGCGCTTCTTAGGATGATGAAGGGGGGAAGTGCGAGCTTGCTCCCTCGCCCCGCGCGCGGGGAGAGGGCTGGGGTGAGGGGCGCAGGGCTACCCCTCCAGCGATTGCCCGCGAAAGAGAGCGGCTTCCTCGCCCAGTTCTAGATCACGGGCGTGGATCAGCTCCTGAAGGCGGTGGGTTTCGCTGCGCAGCGAGGTGATGCGCGAGAATGTATCCTCATTTTCGACATCCAGCGTCGCCACCATCTGCCGCAACTCATCTTCGAGATGGCGCAGGGTAATTTTATCGCAGAAAAGCTGGAAAAACCGCTCGATAAAATCACCGGACGGATCGGCGTTCAGCACCTGATAGCGGCTGAACAGGCGATAGCCGAAGGGGTGCGCCTCAGTGCCGTGGCCATGAACCATGTCGAGAGCCTCCACAAATTCAACAGCCGCATGCGCATAGAGAGCGCTGGCGGTGACGGGTTCGTGCTCATCATAAATGCGCAGGATTTCATGCAGCAGCGCGTCATGGCTGATGTCGCCCTGCGCGCCTTTCAGAACAAGACGGGCAAGATCATGGCGATGAGCGCGGCCTGTTTCGGGATAGGCGATGCACAGGCCCAGAAGCGTGGACTCCGCATCGTCTTGCCGCATTGAGCTGGGCACGGATGTCGGCGCAGCCGCAAAACCGCTGCTTTTCTGCCCGCTTTTTGCCCGCGGCACCCATGGTTTATAATCACTCTGGCGGAAAAATTCCCGCAGGGCTGTGCCCGCCTTGCTTTGAAAATGTTTGAGCAGGGTCGGGTCTTTGATCTCGCGGATCAGCTCGAACAGTTTTTTTTCCAGCACGGCGCGCTGTTCGGGCCGCTCGACACTGGTGCCTGCGGTCTCGCGCTGCCAGATCACATCCCACAAAGGTTTGGCTTGCGATAAAACCTCACGAAAGCGCTCGATACCGCCGGTTTTGATCAGGTCGTCGGGGTCTTGGCCCGAGGGTAAAAAGGCGAAGGAGAAGGAATTGCCCACTTTCAGCACCGGCAAAATCCGGTCTATGACCCGGAACGCGGCAGCGGTACCGGCCCGGTCGCCATCATAACAAATGACCGGCTCTTCCGAAAAACGCCAGAGCGTTTGAATCTGCTCTTCGGTGAAGGCGGTGCCAAGCGTCGCAACAACCGCCTTGAACCCGGCCTGATAAACTGAAATGGCGTCCATATAGCCTTCAACCACCACCACTGTGCCTGCATCATGGGCGGCGGGGCGGGCGCGATGGGCGTTGAACACCATGCTGCCTTTGTGGAACAGCTCGTTTTCCGACGAATTGAGATATTTCGGCTTGCCATCGGGCAGCAATGTGCGCCCGCCAAAGGCCACCACGCGGCCTTTGCTGTCCTGAATGGGGATCATCAGCCGGGCGCGGAAGCGGTCATAGGTGGCGCGGCCATCCTCGGGGGCGATGGTGAGACCTGCACGCATCAGCTCGTCCTCGGTGAAGCCTTTGGCCAGAAGATGGGTTTTCAGGCCATCGCGGCTGTCAGGTGCAAAACCAATGCGAAATTCGGATTGTGTGGCGAGGGAGAGGCCACGCCTGGCCAGATAGGCGCGCGCCGCCTCGCCTTGCGAGGTTTGCAACCGGCCTTCATAATAAAGGCAGGCGGCCTCCGTCGCGTCATAAAGATCTTTGCGGCGCTCTGCGGCCTGCGCCATTTCCGGCGTGGCCTTGGGCAGGTC
>DAIMHB010000277.1:0-3667 GCA_036723545.1 Beijerinckiaceae bacterium | reverse complement strand
CAGCCGGGCCTTGCCGTGGTGATTGTGGGCGAGGACCCCGCCAGCAAGGTCTATGTCGCCGCCAAAGGCCGCATGGCCAAAACCTGCGGCTTTCTCTCGGTTGAGCATAAACTGCCCGACACCACCAGCGAAGCCGACCTGCTCAAACTGGTGGAAAGCCTCAACACCGACCCGAAAATCCACGGCATTCTGGTGCAGCTGCCCCTGCCCAAACATATGGATTCGGCCAAGGTGATCCAGACCATCAATCCGGATAAGGATGTGGACGGGTTTCATGTCATCAATGCCGGGCGCATCGCCACCGGCCTGCCGGGCGGCTTTGCACCCTGCACGCCCGCAGGCGCGATGCTGCTGATCCGGCAGGTTGCGGGCCAGAATCTGGCCGGACTTCATGCGGTTGTGCTGGGCCGCTCCAATATTGTCGGCAAGCCGATGGCCAATCTGCTGCTGGCCGCCGATTGCACCGTCACCATTGCCCATTCCCGCACCAAAAACCTGCCCGACATCTGCCGTCAGGCCGATATTCTGGTGGCCGCCGTTGGCCGCCCCGAAATGGTGCGCGGCGACTGGGTGAAAAATGGCGCGATTGTCATTGATGTTGGCATCAACCGAATCACCCTTGACGACAGCAAAACGAAACTGGTCGGCGATGTGAACTATGCCGAGGCCGGAGAACATGCCGGCGCGATCACACCCGTGCCCGGCGGCGTCGGGCCGATGACCATTGCCATGCTGATGGCCAATACATTGCGCGCCGCCCAGACCTCGGCGCAGGGCTGAGACAGCTCCAAAACATAATTCTGACCTGCCGATCAGGAATTGTGTTTGCCAAGGACACAAAAAGAGAATTTGATAGTGACATACGGCCCGGCCCCAAATCGGGCGGGCCGGTACACTTTCTCTTTTGGGGGCATTGATGCGATATACACATTGGAAAAAGATGATCGGCGTGGCCGCCGCCGCTGTTCTGCTCAGCACCACCGCCATATGCGCCAAAACATTGGTCTATTGCTCGGAAGGCAGCCCGGAAAACTTCACTCCGGCCATGAACACCACCGGCACCAGCCTTGATGCCGCCCGTCCGGTATACAGCCAGCTGGTGCAGTTCGAGCGCGGCTCGACCAATGTCATTCCCGACCTTGCCGAAAAATGGGATGTCTCAGCCGATGGCAAAACCATTGTCTTTCATCTGCGCAAGGGCGTGAAATTTCACTCCGGCGTGGGGGGCTTCACCCCGACCCGTGATTTGAACGCCGATGATGTGCTGTTTTCCTTCAACCGCCAGTGGCTGCCCGACCACCCTTATGCCAAAGTCTCCGGCGGCAAATTCGACTATTTTTCTGATATGGACATGCCCACCCTGCTCGACAAAATCGAGAAGGTGGATGATCTGACGGTTAAATTCACCCTTAAAGAGGCCAATGCGCCGATTCTGGCCAATCTGGCGATGGATTTTGCCACAATCCATTCCGCAGAATATGCCGATTTTCTGACCAAAGCGGGCAAACAGGAACAGTTTGACCAGATTCCGGTGGGCACAGGGCCGTTCCAGTTCGTCGCCTACCAGAAAGATGCCGTCATCCGTTTCAAGGCCTTTGCGGGCTATTATGCCGGCAAGGCCAAGATTGACGATCTCGTCTATGCCATCACGCCGGATGCCACCGCCCGCCTCGCCAAGCTGAAGGCTGGTGAATGCCATGTGGCCATTGCGCCGCGCCCCGCCGACATTGCCGAAATTTCCAAGGACCCAAGCCTCAATCTTCTCTCCCAGCCGGGCCTGAATGTGGCCTATCTGGCCTTCAATGTGCTGAAAAAGCCATTGGATGACAAGCGTGTGCGCCAGGCCCTGAGCATGGCCATCGACAAGGCGGCCTTCGTCAAGGATGTGTATCTGGGGGCTGGCCAGCCGGCCAAAAACCTGATTCCGCCCACCATCTGGTCTTACAATGACAAAATCGTGGATTATCCTTATGACCCTGTGAAAGCCGCCGCCCTGCTGAAAGAGGCTGGTGTCACCGGCCCTGTGGACATTGACCTGTGGTGGATGCCGGTGCAGCGCCCTTACAATCCCAATGCCAAGAAAATCGCCGAAATGATGCAGGCGGATTTGGCCAAGGTGGGCTTCAATGCCAAGCTGGTGTCCTATGAATGGGGCGAATATCGCAAGCGTCTGCAAAATGGCGAGCATATGCTCGGCCAGCTCGGCTGGACCGGTGACAATGGCGATCCGGACAACTTCTTCTTCCTGCTGGGCTGCGCTGCCGCGCGTCCGGGCGGGCAGAACCTGGCCAAATGGTGCAACAAGGACTTTGACGAACGCCTGATCAAAGCCCGTGGCATTTTCGACATCAAGGAGCGCACCAAGCTCTATGAGGAAATGCAGGCGATCCAGCATGAGGAAGCCCCCGTGCTGACCATGGCGCATTCCGTGGTGTATGAGCCCACCCGCAAAGAGGTTGTGGACTGGAAAATCAGCCCGCTTGGCCGCCATGAATTTTATGGTGTTGACCTGAAATAAACAGAGCACAAAGTGCTTCTTATATCTTCCCCCTCATCCTGAGGCTCTCGAAGGATGCGGGGGGAAGAGGCTTATGAGGCACAATACCTCTGCGCAGGGAGAGGACTTCTATCGCCCAAGCGAGGAAGCGCAGCCGCCCAGCAATCCTCATATATTGATGGATTGCGTGCGTTGGCTTCGCTGCCTCGCAGCAATGACTTTACCCTCTCCCCAAAACCCTCTCCCAAGGGAGGGGGCAACGTTTTATCAGAATGCGGCATAGTCTCACATGATCCGATCCAATGCTTAAATATGTTCTCCACCGCATCGCGCTGACCGTGCCGACCTTTATTGCGCTGATGTTTGTGACCTTTGTGGCCGTGCGGCTTGTGCCGGGTGACCCTGTGGAGGTGCGCACCGGCGAGCATGGCATCAGCCCGGAGCGTCTGGCCTATTTCCGGCATGAACTGGGGCTGGATCAATCCATTGGCCGGCAATTTCTTCATTATGCCTGGTCGCTGCTGCATGGCGATTTCGGCACCTCTGTGGTCACCAGCACCAAGGTGACGACGGAATTTTTCACCCTGTTTCCGGCAACACTCGAACTCTCATTTTTCGCTATGATTTTTGCCATTGGGCTGGGCATTCCGGCGGGTGCGGTGGCGGCGGTCAAGCGCGGCTCGCTTTATGACCAGGCCCTGATGGGCATTTCGCTGGTTGGCTATTCCATGCCGATTTTCTGGTGGGGCCTGCTGCTGATCATGTTTGTTGCCGAAGGCCTGCACCTGACGCCTGTCTCTGGCCGGATTGACCTCATCCGCTTTTATTTTGAACCCGTCACCGGTTTTATGACGCTGGATGCGCTGCTCTCCGACCAGAAGGGGGCATTTTTAGACGCGCTGCATCATCTCATTCTGCCCGCCATTGTGCTGGGCACGGTTCCGCTGGCTGTGATTGCCCGCATGACCCGCTCATCAATGCTGGAGGTATTGTCGGAGGATTATGTGCGCACGGCGCGCGCCAAGGGCCTGTCCAGCTTTCGTGTCATCGGCATTCACGCGCTGCGCAATGCGCTGATTCCGGTTGTCACCGTCATCGGGCTGCAGGTGGGCACACTGCTAGCGGGGGCTGTGCTCACCGAGACGATTTTTTCATGGCCGGGGGTGGGCA
>DAIMHB010000276.1:0-3708 GCA_036723545.1 Beijerinckiaceae bacterium | reverse complement strand
GGGCGGCACAACGGCATGAATGCCCATTTCTATTTTGGGCCACTCAGGCAGCAGAATCTGGACTGCACCAGATTGTATTTCCTGTTGAAAAAGCCAGAGCGGCGCATAGGAAATTCCCATTCCGGCAAGACACGCGGCGCGGATCACTTCAGAACTGTTGGTTTGCAAGGCTCCGGAAACTGTCACGCTCATTGTGCTGCCGTCCGGTGATATAAATTCCCAATCATGCGGATGCGCCTGACCCGTATAGACAAGGCAATTATGCGCTTTTAAATCATGTGGATGCTGAATGGACAAAGGCGTGTGCGGGTGCCGGTCAGTATAGAGGTTGCTGGCCATTAACGCGCGCTGCGATTTCCCGACCGAACGGGCAATGAGGCTGCTGTCACTTAAAGCCCCAAGCCGGACAGAGACATCAATACCCTGTTCAATCAGATCAATAAATCCGTCACTGAGATTGAGATCAATCGAAACACCGGGATGTTCGCTCAAAAACTGGTCAATCACAGGCAGGAGCACAATGCGGCCAAACCCAACTGAAGATGCAACCTTCAATCGGCCGCGCAGCAATGTTTCGCCAGCCTTGAGCGAGGCATCGGCTTCGGTCATTTCGCCAAGAATATGACGGACTTTTTCAAAATAAATCTGCCCATTGTCAGTGAGCGTCAGAGTGCGGGTTGTCCGCGTCAATAATTTGACGTTTAACGTATCCTCCAAACCGGCAACAGCCTTGCTGACCGCACTTTGCGTGGTGCCCCGCTCTTTGGCGACAGCTGTAAAGCTGCCTGTTTCAACTACACGAATAAAAATTTCCAGAGCCGATAAGCGATCCATCGTCATTTATTCCTAAATGGAATATGTATTATCATATATTGCTGTCTATAATTCCAAATTATCATGAAATAAACAAGACTTCTCAGTTTAACCCGAGGAGCACACCATGCAATCGTTTAACGTTCCCACACGCAATGACGTCTCAGAGGCCAATGCGGCCATATTTGATCAGCTGAACAAGGGGCTGGGGTTTGTTCCCAATCTCTACGCGACCTTTGCGCATTCCGAAACGGCGCTTGGAACCTATCTGGCGCTGCAAAATGCCAAATCTTCCCTTCGGGCCAAAGAGCGCGAAATTGTGAATCTGGTCGTGAGTCAGGTCAATAAATGTGAATATTGCCTCGCAGCGCATACCGCTCTGGGCAAAATGGTTGGCTTCACCGAGGATCAAATCATCTCCATCCGGAAAGCGGACATTGATTTTGATCCCCGTTTTGCCGCATTGGCAAAATTTGTTCGTGAAGCTGTCGAAAATCGCGGCCACGTTTCCGAGGAAACAAAACAGGCCATGTTCACTGCGGGATGGACAGAAGGTCAGATTGTCGATGTGCTGGTTGTCGTCGGTGATAAAATCATCAGCAACTATCTTCATGCTGTCACACATATCCCGATAGATTTTCCAAAAGCCGCCCCAATCGCTTAAACGCAAAAGAGATCGACAGACATGATCACCCTTTACGCATTCGCAACACCGAACAATCTCAAAGTCGTTCTTGCTCTCGAAGAACTGGGGCTTGCTTATGACCTCAAGCCTGTCAATATTCGGGCAGGGGAGCAAAAGGCGGATGCGTTCCGGGCCTTGAATCCCAATGGAAAAGTGCCTGTCATCGTTGATTCCGAAGGGCCTGATGGTGAGTTGGTTTTAACCGAATCAGCCGCCATTCTGGTCTATCTGGCCGAAAAATCTGGTCGGCTACTGCCTGCGCAAGGTGTAGGGCGCTATCGTGTTTTTGAACAGATGTTTTTTCACGCTTCGGGTGTAAGTCCGGCCTTCGGAAACTCCGGCTATTTTCAAAAGCTCGCACCCAAACCCGTTCCGGAAGCGATTGAACGTTTTCACAATGAAACCCTGCGGTTAGCCGGATTGCTGGACGCTACGCTGACCCATCAGGATTTTGTTGCAGGAAACGAACTCACCATTGCCGATATTGCTCACTTCGGCTGGATGTGGCGCAGTGCCTTCGCCGGTCTTTCGCTTGCCGAACTGCCTCACCTCAATCGCTGGTATGAAAGACTCTCCGCACGTCCGGCGTTTCAGGCCGCCATTCACAGGCTTGAGGCATTGGTTCCGAAATCATAAAACCAACGAACCGAATTCATTAGAGCTCACAAGGCCATCACATTGTAAATGGCCTTGTTACAAACTTGAAAACATAAGTGAATTGGCCGAACAGAACACCATCCGTTTCGGCCTTTTTCTTATGCAGGTGAATGATACCACCGGATGAGATGCCGGTTCACATGAACGGCAATTCATCCGCATTATTCCAGTGTTTGCTTATACCGCAGCACAGCAACACTGGAGACCATGCCCATAAACACAATGATGGGTACCACACCTCGGCCATGGCCATAGCTTTCAGCATCACCCCGCGCACAATGCGCAATATATGAGTCAGAGGCAGGATACCCAATGATCTAGGCCCAGTCCGGCATTCCGCGCACCGAAAAATGATAATCATGACTGTTGCAACGCTGCATCTCCCAGCCCTTTTGATTGTGTAACATTGCATTGCCGCAATGGGTCTTGCTGGTTCTGAATGTTCAGGCCGATTTTCGCTCTGCGGAATTTTTTAAAAAAGAGCCGCAAGACATTTTGCCTTCACTTCATTTTCGCATAACACTGTCTGCACTGGAGGAACGGCTGCATGGCTTCAAATATGTCGGATGATCTGCGCTCGGGCGCAATGGTCTATCATCGTTTTCCCAAGCCCGGAAAACTGGAAATTCAGGCGACAAAACCGCTGGGCAACCAGCGCGATCTGGCTTTGGCCTATTCGCCCGGCGTGGCGGCGGCCTGTGAGGCCATTGTTGACAATCCGGCGGCGGCGGCGGATGTCACCATCCGGCAAAATCTGGTGGCGGTGCTCTCCAATGGCACAGCCGTGCTCGGCCTTGGCGATATTGGCCCGCTGGCTTCAAAGCCGGTGATGGAAGGCAAAGCCGTTCTGTTCAAGAAATTTGCCGGAATCGACGTTTTCGACATTGAGGTCAATGAGAAGAATGTCGACAAACTGGTGGATGTGATTTGCGCGCTGGAGCCCACTTTCGGCGGCATTAATCTTGAGGATATCAAAGCGCCCGAATGTTTCGAGGTGGAGCGCCGCTGCCGCGAGCGTATGAACATTCCGGTGTTTCATGATGATCAGCATGGCACCGCGATTATTGTGGGCGCGGCGGTGCTCAACGGGCTGGAATTTGCCAAGAAAAATATTGGCGAAGTGAAGGTTGTTGCCAGCGGGGCAGGGGCGGCGGCACTGGCCTGCCTCAACCAGCTTGTGGCGCTGGGCGTGAAGCGCGAAAATGTCTGGGTGACGGATCTGGAAGGCGTGGTTTATGAGGGCCGCACCGCCCTTATGGACCAATGGAAAGCCATTTATGCCCAAAAAACCGACGCGCGAACGCTGCGCGAGGTGATTGTCGGCGCAGATGTGTTTTTAGGCCTTTCGGCGGGCGGCGTGCTGAAAGCCGATATGCTGGCGGGCATGGCCGAGCGGCCTTTGATTCTGGCGCTGGCCAATCCCAACCCCGAGACTTTGCCCGATGAAGCCTTGAAGGTGCGCCCCGATGCGATGATCTGCACAGGCCGGTCGGATTACCCCAATCAGGTCAATAATGTTCTGTGCTTTCCCTATATTTTCCGCGGGGCGCTGG
>DAIMHB010000275.1:0-3710 GCA_036723545.1 Beijerinckiaceae bacterium | reverse complement strand
CGCGCAGGCTTGCCTCCGCCGTCGGGGAAGGATCCCAGGCCACGACATCCAGCCCATGCGCCAGCGCGCGCGCGGCCCAGCCTGCGCCAATCACACCTGTGCCGATTATTGCGAATGTTCTGACGCTTTGTGTCATGTGTTTCCTCAGGCTTGCATTATGAGTCTGTCTATTACAGGTCATCGACTGTTGCATACATTGTCAATGGCCGACGCAAACACAGCCGCAAGCGACGCTCTGAAATCGAGGTTACAATGAAAAATGACTTGGCCCGTGCCGAGCGGCGCAAGGGCGCAGTGCTGGTGTTTATCGCGGCCCTCATCTGGAGCACCGCCGGCCCGCTGATGCGGATGCTGCATCTCGACATCTGGACCATTCAGCTTTGGCGCGGGGTGTTTGGCGCGGCGTTTCTGATTGGCTCGCTGTTCATCAGCCATCGCGGCGACGTGATCCGCCAGCTCACCTCGCTGGGCTGGCTGGATTATGCCTGTGCGGCTATGGGCACCATTGCCATGTTTTCCTACGTTTCAGCGCTGGCCTATACCAGCGTTGCCGATGTGGTGGTGGTTTATGCGACGCTGCCGTTTATTTCGGCCATCTTCGGCCTGCTTATTAATGGCGAGAAGGTGGGGCCGCGCACACTGGTCGCCAGCCTGATTGCGCTGGCGGGCATGGTGGTGATGGTGGGCGGCTCCGGCAGCAGCTCGAACCGTCTGCTGGGCGACGCATTGTCGTTGCTGATGACCGTTTCCTTTGCCATGCTGGTGGTGCTGATGCGCCGCAACCCCGGCAAATCCATTGCTCTGATCAACGCCATTGGCGCGCTCTGGGGTGTTGTGATCTGCCTGTTTCTGGTGCCCTCCCAGGCGGTGCCTGCCGCGCGTGACCTATGGGTGCTGGCGGGGCTTGGCACCATCACCATCGTCGCGGGCCTGCTGATTTTCATTGTCGGCTCGCGCTTGATCCCTTCTGCCGAAGCCGGACTGATCGGCCTGATTGAGGTGGTGCTCTCACCGCTCTGGGTGTGGCTGGCTTTTAACGAAAACCCCGGAGAGGGCGCCATTATCGGCGGAGAGATTGTGCTGGCCGCCGTGGCCTGGCAAATGCTGGGCGAACTGAGGCAGGAGACAGCGGCTTCGCTACCCCTAGCTTGATATTGCCCAAAAATCATTGAAAAATCTATTCACCGGCTCAGTCTCACTCTCGCTTTTACACGTCTATTCATGTATAAAGACAAGAATAGAGGATATTTGAATGAGCGTTGCACTGTTTAACACTCACGCCTTCGTCAAACGATTGACTGCCGCCGGAATGCCCGAAATTCAAGCGGAAATTCTTGCCGATGAAAACGTCAGACTCATTGACGAGCGCCTTGCAACCAAAGCTGATTTAGCGAACCATGCTACAAAAGCGGACATTGGGCTTTTAAAAACCGATATTGAGACTTTAAAAGCCGATGTTGGTGCTTTAAAAGCTGATTTAGCAAATACAGCAACAAAAGCAGAGCTTGCGGAGATCAAAGCCGCTTTGGCCAATACAGCCACAAGAGCAGAGCTTGCGGAGGTCAAAGCCGACATTCTGAAATGGATGTTTGGTACAATAGGTTTTCAAACTGTTGTTATTTTAGGCGCTGTTGTTTTGCTGCTCAAATTTGTGAAGCCATAAGGTTCACAAATTCCAAAAGTAGCAGTCGAAAGATGAAATAATCCGCTCCCAAAACCCTATTCCCCCCGCCACACCGGCGAGCGCTTTTCGCCAAAGGCGCGCGGACCTTCCTCGGCATCTTTCGAGCGCAACATTTGATTGTAAACCGGAATATGACCGGCGCGCATGAAAGCATAGGTCTCAGCCACAGAACGCCCCTCCCCTGCCTGCATCACCGCCTTGGCCGCGCGCAGGGCCAGCGGCGCATGGGCCGCGATCTGCGCGGCAAGCTCACGCGCTGCGGCCATAAGGCCGGATGCGGGCACAACGTGGTTGACCAGCCCCCACCCTGCCGCCTCCGCAGCGCCCATCCGCCGCCCGGTGAGGGCCATCTCATAAGCTATTGCGCGCGGCAGGCGCTTGGGCAGGCGCTGCATCCCGCCTGAATCCGCGATAATGCCAAGGCCAACCTCCGGCAGGCCGAATTCGGCGGCCTCGGAGGCCACAATCACATCCGCCGCCAAAGCCAGTTCAAAGCCACCGCCCAGCGCAAGGCCATTCACCGCCGCAATCACCGGCTTATCCAGACTGAAAAATTCGGTGAGGCCGGCAAAGCCGCCCGGCCCGTGATCAGCGTCCACCGCTTCACCCGCCTTTAAATCCCATCCGGCAGAAAAGAAGCGCTCACCGCCCCCTGTGAGAATAGCAACGCTGAAAGTGACATCCTGCTGAAAGGCGGCAAAAGCCGCATAAAGTGCGCGGCTGGTGGCCACGTCAATGGCATTGGCCTTTGGCCTGTCCAGCGTGATCTCGCACACCGGCCCACGCCGTTCGATTTTAACAGAATCAGACATCCGCAATCTCCCGAATAAGCGCATCCACCGCCACAACACCTTTGGGCAAAACCAGCAGCGGATTCACATCGAGTTCAACCAGATGGTCGCGATGCGCCTCGGCATAGGCGGCAATGGCCGATATGGCTGCAACAAGCGCAGCCAGATCACCCGCAGGCTTGCCACGATAGCCCTCCATCAGCTTCATGATTTTAAGGCCGCGCACCGCCCGCTCAATGTCATCTGGACTGGCGGGCAGCAGCAAGGTGGCACTGTCCTCAATCAGTTCCACCAGCACACCGCCCGCGCCAATCACCAGCGCAAGACCGAATTGCGGGTCATGCGTGACGCCGACAATAAGTTCAGCCACGGCACCTGTTGCCATTTGCTCAACCAGAACCAGCGG
This sequence comes from Beijerinckiaceae bacterium, assembly GCA_036723545.1. GTDB lineage: Bacteria > Pseudomonadota > Alphaproteobacteria > Rhizobiales > Beijerinckiaceae > JANXSV01. The sequence goes on along the minus strand of DAIMHB010000275.1, from coordinate 829 downwards.
CCCCAAAGCGGCCATGCTTTGCGCGGCAGTCTGCGCCGCCGCAACGCTCTGCACATTCAGCACCACACCGCCCGCATCGCTCTTATGGGCAAGGGTTTCGGACGAGGTTTTGACCACCACCGGAAAGCCCAGCCGCGCCGCCGCTGCGCCCGCATCGGATATGGGCACAATTTCGCCCGCAGGCACAGCCAGACCATAGGCGGCCAATGCGGATTTGGCCGCATGTTCGGTGAGCAGGCGCGGCGATGCTGCCCCACGCGCCCTCACGCTGCGCAAAGGCAGCGGCACGGGCCGCTCCCAGGTCATGCCGATTTTGGCCGCAAGCGCCACCGCCTGCAACCCGTCCCGCAGTCCCATAAGGGGCACAATATCCGCCGCCATCAGCTCAAGGCCGATGCTTTCGGGCAGACATTCCGCTAACGAGGCCAGAATCGCCGCCCGCGCGCCGGTGGCTTTGCGCGCCGCAATCAAGGCGGTGCAGGCCGCCTGCCATGTCGCGCCATCGCAGCGGTCAGCGCGGGGAAAGTCGAGAATGAGCAGGTTCATATCAAAACCACCGCCCAGCATGGCGCTGAAACAGGCGGTAAGCTGCGGCGCATCCCCCCAGATATAGGTGTGATAATCCAATGGGTTGGCCAGCGGCACTTTCGGCCCCAGCACTGCCGCCAGCGCCTGCGCCGCCTCTGGCTGCAAAGGCGGCGTGTCCAGACCGAAATCCTCAGCCAGATCGGCCACCAGCGAGGCCTCGCCGCCCGAACAGCTCATGGATGAAATGCGCGTGCCCGGCAGCGGCCCATAGAGATGCAACAGCTTCAGGGTCTCCAAAAAC
>DAIMHB010000274.1:0-3712 GCA_036723545.1 Beijerinckiaceae bacterium | reverse complement strand
ATGTGATTGCTGATCGTGTGCGCATGGCTTTACGCAGTTTCACCGAAAGGCTGGGCCGGCCCAATGCGCTGGTGATGGCGGGCGGGGTGGCCGCCAATGGTGCCATACGCCGCGCCATTTCGCGCCTGACCAATGAGGTGGGCCTGCCGCTGGTGGTGCCGACACCGGAGCTGTGCACCGACAATGGCGCGATGATTGCCTGGGCGGGGCTGGAGCGGCTGCGCATCGGGCTGATGGACGATCTGACCTTTGCGCCGCGCCCGCGCTGGCCGCTGGACATGACGGCGGAACGCTCTCTCAACGGCAAAGCATGATGGCGAAACAACGGCTCTATGTTGTGGGTGGCGGCGCTTATGGCACGGCGCTGGCTCTGGCCATGCTGCGGGCAGAACGGCATGTCACCCTCCTTCTGCGTGACCCGGCACAAGCCGAAGACATGCGCCAGACCCGGCACAACAATGCCTATCTGCCCGGTATTGCTCTGCCCGCCGCGCTGGACATCACCGCAGATGCAACCCGCCTCAGACAGGCGGAGCTGATCATTGCCGCCATTCCGGCGCAGCATTTACGCGCAGGCTTAAGCGCACTCGCACCGCATATTCCGCCTGAAGTGCCGGTGTTGATTGCCGCCAAGGGCATGGAACAAACCACCGGCCTGTTTATGAGCGAGGTGGCGGCGCAGGTTTTGCCCAAAAATCCGCCGGCTTTATTGTCCGGCCCGAGCTTTGCTGTGGATGTGGCGCGCGGCCTGCCCACCGCCGTGACGCTGGCGGCTCCGACCGAAATTTTGGCGCGCGAGATTGCCGCGCAGCTCGCCTCAAACACCTTCCGGCTTTATCACACGTCTGATCTGCGCGGTGTGGAAATCGGCGGTTCGGCCAAGAATGTGCTGGCCATTGCCAGCGGCATTGCCACGGGGCGCAATCTGGGAGCCAGCGCCTGCGCCGCGCTGATTGTGCGCGGCTTTGCCGAACTGGCGCGCTTTGGCCGCGCCTTCAATGCCCGACATGAAACACTGATGGGGCTTTCCGGCCTTGGCGACCTGATTCTCACCTGCAATTCACCGCAATCACGCAATTTTGCCCTCGGGCTGAAGCTGGGTCAGGGCATGGATGTGGCGCAGGCCTTACAGGGCAAACTGGCTGAGGGTGCCTATACCGCCAGCGCCCTTGCCGCAATGGCACGGGCGCGCCAGATAGATATGCCGATCACCTTCAGTGTTGAGGCGGTATTGCAGGGCCGCATTGGCATTGATGGCGCGATCGACGCATTGCTGGCCCGGCCGGGCCGGGCAGAATCATCAGAATAAGGAGCAATCATGGCGCATTGGCTGATAAAAAGTGAACCGATGAAATGGTCCTGGGCACAGCAGGTGGCCGCCGGACAGGACGGCACCTTCTGGAACGGGGTGCGCAATCACCTTGCCAAGCAACATCTGATGGCGATGCGCTTGGGCGAAACCGCCTTTTTCTACCATTCCAATGAGGGCAAGGAGATTGTCGGCATTGTTGAAATCTGCAAGCTGTTTTATCCGGACCCCACGGATGAAACCGGCAAATTCGGCATGGTTGATGTGCGGGCGGTCAAGCCGCTGGCACGCCCTGTAAGTCTGGCCGAAATCAAGGCCACGCCCGCGCTGGCCAAAATGTCCCTCATCACCTCCGCCCGTCTCTCCGTGCAACCGGTGCGGGATGAGGAATGGGCGCTCATCTGCAAAATGGGCGGAGTGGAGGGGTGAGGGGCATAAATCTTCTTGCAATTCTGGCAGCAGCCGTTGCCGCATGGTTTGCCGGAGCAATCTATTACATGCGTTCAGAGCATTGCAGAATTAAGAGAACGCCGTTGCGTGCGTTCCCTCTCCCCTCATTTTGAAGTGGCCGCAGGTTGTTGTGAGGGATGGGGGGAGTGGTAGTCGATTCCGTTTCAACGCAACAGACACTAATTGCTCTGATGTTATAGGTACAGTGCTCGGCACAATAGGCTAAAAAGCAGCATATCAAGCCGATATTATAGTTTTCGCTTATCGCTGGCTCACAGCCAGTTTGACAGCCAGTGCGGTGAAAGCTGCCGAAAAACTGCGCCGCAGCCACTGCATAATTTTTGGACGCGTCACAACATAATCCCGCATAAGAGCTGCAAAAATCCCATACAGCGCAAAAACAATAAATGTCAGGAGCATGAACACTCCTGACATTTCAATCATTGAGACAAGCGGATGTTCGTCACCTTCACTGATAAATTGCGGCAAAAACGCTACAAAAAAGATGGAGAGCTTGGGATTCAATAAATTGGCAAGAACTGCATCTGAAATCATTCGCAAATCAGAACGTTTGTTCTGTTTTTGAATGCTCAAAGCTCCTGTTTCACGTAGCGCATTCCAAGCCATATACAGCAAATAGACCACACCAACATATTTCACAGCATTAAATATCATTGCACTGCTATGCAAAACAGCAGCAAGACCGGTGAGAGCCGCCATAAGATGCGGTAAAATACCTAACGTACAGCCTAAAGCGGCAACAAGGCTTTTGCGCGGGCCATAGGACAAACCTGTTGATATGGTAAAAACAGCCCCTATTCCGGGTGAGGCGACGACAATCAAGGATGTGATCAAAAACTCTATGCTCATGAGCAGCTCCATCGCCTCAAAAGTTAATCAAAACAGAGACTATTTCTTAAATCTACACACCGCAGGTTGCCTTCACAAGATCCAGCAGCGCCGGATCCTCATAATCTTTGGCGGCGAGTTGTGCGCCGGTGTCCAGCACAGGCGCGCGGCCCAGCGAGGTCATGATGCCGATGGTGGTCAGGCCCGCCTTGACAGCCGCCGTGAGCCCCGAAACGGAATCTTCAAAGCCAACACTCACCGCCGCATCACAGCCCAGCTGCGCAAGGCCGGTGAGATAGGGCAGCGGATGCGGCTTTTGAAATTCAAGTTCCTCGGCCAGCACAATCACCTGAAACCGGTGCTTGAGGCCAAGGGCCTCCAGCATATGGTCAGCATTGGCGCGCGGCGCATTGGTGACAGCCCCGCAGGGCACATGATGTGCATCCGCCCAGTCCAGCAAAGCCAAAAGGCCGGGAAGCGGATGCAGGCTTGTGGCCATTTCGCGGAAGGCGGCCTCCTTGGCATCGGCCATGTCCTGATGCGTATCGACATCCAGATGCGGCAGCAGATCCGCCAGAATCACCGCATTGCTGCGCCCGGAGGCCCGCGTGATAAATTCATCCCGCGTCAGCTGAATGTCATGCGGCTCCAGCATCGCGTTGAAGGCAATGAGGTGATAATGGTCGCTGTCGGTGAGGGTGCCATCAATATCAAATAAAAGACAGGATTTCATCTTATAACCATCACAGAATTTTTAGCCAGACGCGGCAGGAGCCGGCGCATATTCTGCACGCTTATAGCGACACATCCGGCTGTCGGGGAAAAATTCTCACGCGCAATATGGAAAAAAATCGCACTGCCGCGCCCGCGGCGTCGCGGCGCCAGATTATAATCCAGCACAATCACAATGTCATAGACAGGGTCTTGCCGCCACAACAGCTCATGCGAGGCGGAGCATGGTCGGTTGACGCGCCTGTTGTAACGGGGCGCTTCGGGTGCATCGCACCAGCCCCAAAACGGGCGTGTGGCAACCAGCCAGGGGGCCGGTTTGGCCATGCGGTCGGCGCGAAAAAAGCCGCCGCGCAAGGCAAAGCGCCCCTGAGG
>DAIMHB010000273.1:0-3727 GCA_036723545.1 Beijerinckiaceae bacterium | reverse complement strand
ATCAAAGCCAAGCCCCTTGGCCGCTGCGATTTATTTCAACGCGGCGACATCCGTCACCTTATCCCAGGGAAAATGCAGCGAGATGGTGGGCGTGGCGCGGGTGAGCTGCTGAATCGTGCCGCAATCCTCGAGCTTATCGAAAATATGGCGGGGCTCGCCGCGCCCGGGAAAACGGGCAAAACGGGTGCCGCCGGTGCCCACGCCCCAGGAGGGCAGCGCCACCCCAAAGGCCGCCACCTGCGCCACAATCTCCTCCGCATTGAGATTACGCCGCTCCAACTGGCGCGACAGCGCGGCAAAGTCCTCATCCAGCGCGCTGTGCGCCTTGGCATTCTGCTCTAAAATGAACGCATTTTCGATTAAATAGGTCATAGGAGCACCTTTGAAAAAGATTTGCCCTCATCGCAAGTTCCCTCTCCCTGTGGGAGAGGGTGAGGGTGAGGGTAAATAACAATCATCACCCTCATCCTTCGAGAGCCTCAGGATGAGGGAGAAGGTTGGAATAGGCATCACCGCGTGAAGGACTGGGCGTTGCCCGCATCCACATTGAGAATATTGCCGGTGGATTTGGCCGACGCATCCGAGGCGAAGAAATAAATGCCTTCAGCAATATCCTCCGGCAGCACCGACAGTTTCAGCAGCGAGCGCTGGCGATAGACCTCCTCAAGATTATCCTCTGTCACCTTGTTGGAGGCCGCGCGCTGCTGGCGCCATTCCCCCTGCCAGATTTTGGAGCCGCGCAGCACCGCATCGGGATTGACCGTATTGACGCGGATGCCCTGCGCCGCACCCTCCAGCGCCAAGCAGCGCGCCAGATGAACCTCGGCGGCTTTGGCCGTGCAATAGGCCGAGGCGCCGGGCGAGGCGGCAAGGCCGTTTTTCGAGGCGACAAACACCAGATTTCCACCCGATTTCTGCTGTAAAAACAAACGGAAAGCCGCACGGGACACCAGAAAATAACCGGTAGCGAGAATGTCAATATTCTTCTGCCACACCGCCAAAGTTGTATGCTCAATGGGCGAGGCGGAAGCTATGCCGGCATTGGAAACCACAATATCCAGCCCGCCAAAGGCCAGAACCGCCTCATGAAACGAACGCGCGACCGCATCTTCCTGCGTCACATCCAGCAGGCTGGCACGCACATTGTCCCTGCCGAATTTTTTGGCGAAGGCCGCCACAGCCTCCTCCAGCGCGGCGGCGTCAATATCCGCCAGCACAACGCAGGCCCCTTCCGACAACAGCCGCGCGGCGGTGGCCTGACCAATGCCCCCGGCCCCGCCGGTGATATAGGCCACCCGCCCCGCCAAGGATTTGGGCTTGGGCATACGGGAGAGCTTGGCTTCTTCGAGGAGCCAATATTCAATGTCAAAGGCTTCCTGCTCGGGCAGGCCGACATATTCGGACACGCCGGAGGCACCGCGCATCACATTGATGGCATTGATGTAAAATTCCGAGGCAATGCGCGCGGTGGATTTGTCCTTGGCGAAGGACAACATGCCCACACCCGGCACCAGATAAATCACCGCATTCGGGTCGCGGATGGCGGGGGAATTGTCATGCTTGCAGCGATTGTAATAAGCGGCATAACCGGCGGCATAGTCCGCCACCAGAGTGTCCAGCTGGCGCAAAACCGCTTCGACATCGCCGACGGCGGGGTCAAAGGGCAAAACCAGCGGGCAAATTTTCGTGCGCAGAAAATGGTCGGGACAGGACGTGCCCAGCGGGGCCAGCGCGTGCGAATTAACAAATTCCAGCACCTCGGGCGCATCGGTAAAATGGCCGACCTTGCGCTCATGGGTGGAAATTTTGCCACGAATGGCGGGCAGCAACTGGCTGGCCACATGCGCGCGGGCGGCGGCATCGAGTGCGGCCACTTTCGCGCCGCCAAAACTTGGCCGCTTTTCATGGGCGGCCAGCCAGTCCGCCGCCTTCTGAATGATGCGCAGCGTCATTTCATAACAGGCTTTCGACGTGTCGCCCCAAGTGAACAAGCCATGCCCGCCCAGCACAACGCCGACATATTCGGGATGCGCCGCCGCCATTTCGCCCAGCTTCAGGCCCAGATCAAAGCCCGGGCGCTGCCAGGGCAGAAAGCCGATCTCGCCGCCATAGATGATTTTGGTCAAATCTTCGGCATTTTTTGAGGCGGCAATGGCAATCACCGCATCGGCATGGACATGGTCCACATGTTTATGCGGCACAAAGCCATGCAGCGCCGTATCAATCGAGGTGGCGCGCGGATTAAGATTGAAGGTGCAATGGTTGAACAGGCCAACCATCTCATCCTCATGCGCCAGACCGCGGTAAATGCCCTTCAGACTGTTGAGCTTGTCCATATAAAGCGTTGAAAAACCGTCGAGTTTCATCGAGCCAATATCGCCGCCCGACCCCTTGACCCAGAGCACCTCGACGCTCTGCCCACTCAGCGGGTCTTTCATATTCACTTTGGCCGAAGTATTGCCGCCGCCAAAATTGGTGATGCGCAGGTCACTCCCCAGCAAATTCGAGCGATAGAGCAGCAGCCCCGGCTCGTCGAGTGTGGCGGCAACGGCATCTTGCCAGAGATTGGGGATCTGTATGGACGACATCGGATATATACTCCTGATAAGCACCCCGACCATAAAAGCGCAAATAATCATCGTCAATCATTTTCAATCATATTGCGTCGCAATATTTATGATGCAGCGCAGTATAATTTAATTTTTACAATGGTTATTGACATAAATGATTTATTTTGATTATTTTTGATCATTCAAGGAAAGTTCTCATGCACGAACGGGAAAGATGGCAGATTATTCAGGCCCTGCTGCACGAACGCAGTCTGGTGCAGGTGATCGACGTGTGCGAGGCCACGGGCGCCTCGCCCGCCTCGGTGCGGCGCGATTTTGCCAAGCTGGCCGAGCAGGGTCTGGGCCGGCGCATTCATGGCGGGCTGGAGCTAATCAAAAGCCCGGCCAATATCAATGGCGACACCACAGCGCTGGCCACCCGCTCCTTTGATGCCAGCCAGTCCCATAATATTGCCGCCAAAAAGGCCATTGCCAAAGCTGCCGTTGATTTATGCGAGGACGGCGAGGCCATCATCATCAATGGCGGCACCACCACCTATCAGATGGGCGAATTCTTACGCGACCGGCGCCTCAAAATTCTGACCAATTCCTATCTTCTGGCCGAAATGCTGATCCACACCAGCCAGTGCCGCGTGGCCTTGCCCGGCGGCGAGGTCTACCGCGAGCAAAAGCTGATCGTCTCGCCCTTTGATGATGATGCCATCCAGCATTATTCCGCCAGCCGGATGTTTATGAGCGCCATTTCCATCGGGCCGCTGGGGCTGGTCGAGGGCGACCCGCTGATCGCGCGTGCCGAAACCAAATTGCTGAAACGTGCGGACAAGCTCTATGTGCTGGCCGACGGCTCGAAATTCGACACGCGCGGCTAACTGGTGGTGTGCCCGCTCAGCCGCATTGACACGGTGATCACCGACCCCTCCACCCCGCCGGAAGCGCTGGATATGCTGGCGCAGGCGGGCGTGCGGGTGATGATAGTCGAAGCTATACCGGAATTCGTAGGAGCCACAACCGCGGCATAGTGCCAAAGCACAGGCTCAAAACGAGAAAACCCGCAATTCAGCGGGAGATAAAAGGGAGAGAACCATGTTTTCACGTCGTAAGATTGTTCAACTGCTGGGGGCAACCGCATTGGCTGCCGGCATGATGACCCCGGCCTT
>DAIMHB010000272.1:0-3776 GCA_036723545.1 Beijerinckiaceae bacterium | reverse complement strand
GGGCAATAGCTGGTCAAAGACCAGCTCTGGCCTGATGACGTCGAGGCCACATCAAACAGCGCCTGATGCGATAGGCCGAGCTTTTCGCCCAGCACAAAGGCCTCGGCGGTGGCGATCATAGTGACGCCCAAAATCATATTGTTGCAGATTTTGGCGGCTTGCCCCGCACCTGCCGTGCCGCAATGGACAATTTTCTTGCCCATTTTTTCTAAAATTGGCCGCGCGCGCTCAAACGCCTCCGCCGCGCCGCCGCACATGAAGGTGAGCGTGGCCGCTGCCGCGCCGCCGGTGCCGCCCGAAACCGGCGCGTCCACACTGGCAAAACCCGCATTTTTCGCCATTTCATGCGCTTTGCGGGCGGAATCCACGTCAATGGTCGAAGAATCAATGAACATGGCGCCCACCTTGGCGGCTTTAAGCGCATCGCCCCACACCGCCAGCACAGCCTTGCCATGCGGCAGCATGGTGATGACGCTATCAGCTTCGGCGACAATGGCGGCCAGACTGGTGCCCATCTCCACGCCGGTTTGGGCGGCGGCCTCGCGCAGCTCGGCGACAAGGTCAAAGCCCAGAACCCTATGACCGGCCTTGACCAGATTGGCGGCCATCGGCCCGCCCATATTGCCCAAACCGATGAATGCAATGGTGCTCATGTTCAATCCTCTATCAGGCTGCGGGCAATAATCAGCCGCATGATTTCATTGGTGCCTTCCAGAATCTGGTGGACACGCAGGTCGCGGACAATTTTTTCCACACCATAATCGGCCAGATAGCCATAGCCGCCCAGCAGTTGCAGGGCTTTATTGGCAACATCAAAGCCGGTGTCGGTGGCCTTGAGCTTGGCCATGGCGCAGAGCCGTGTCGCCTCCGGCACTTTGGCGTCCAGCGCCTGAGCCGCGCGGTGCAGCAGCAGGCGCGCGCCTTCCAGATCCGCCGCCATTTCGGCAATGCGAAACTGCAAGGCCTGAAAATCAATCAGCTTTTTGCCAAAGCCCTTACGCTCCTTGAGATAGGCGATGCTCTTATCCAGCGCCGATTGCGCCCCGCCGAGCGAGCAGGCGCCAATGTTCAGCCGCCCGCCATTCAGGCCGGACATGGCAATTTTAAAGCCCTGACCTTCCGCGCCCAGTCGGTTGGCGACCGGCACCCGCACATTGTCAAAATTGACGGCGCGGGTGGGCTGCGCATTCCAGCCCATTTTCTTCTCATTGGCCCCAAAGCTGAGGCCGGGGGTGTTTTTGTCAATAATCAGTGTTGAAATGCCTTTGGGCCCGTCCTCACCGGTGCGCACCATCACGATATACACTTCCGATGTGCCCGCGCCGGAGATGAACTGCTTGGAGCCATTGACGATATAATGGTCGCCCTCCCTCACGGCTTTGGTTTTGAGGGCACCGGCGTCAGAGCCTGCGCCCGGCTCGGTCAGGCAATAGCTGGCGATCTTCGCCATTGTCACCATGTCCGGCAGATAGGCCGCGCGCTGTTCCGGCGTGCCGAAACTGTCAATCATCCAGCAGCACATATTATGGATGGAGAGAAAGGCCGAAATGGTCGGGCAGCCGGTGGCCAGTGCCTCGAAAATCAGCACCGCATCCATGCGCGACAGGCCGGAGCCGCCAAAGTCCTCAGATGTATAGATGGCGGCCAAACCAAGGCTGGCCGCCTCGCGCAATGTCTCTACGGGAAAATGCTTGTTTTCGTCCCATTCGAGAGCAAAGGGCGCGATCTTTGTGTCGGCAAAGTCGCGCGCCATTTCGGCAATGGCATTCTGGTCTTCAGAAAGAAAATAATTCGGGCTCATTCTTCAGGACGTATCACGCCTTTTTTCAAGATGATATTCCCATAAAGTCGACGCTCGCCGGTGGCCACCATGGCATAGGCGCGGTTGGCCCGCTCATAGAATTTGAACCGCTCAATCGAGGCCAGCGGGAATTTATCGCCTTCATGCTTTTTCACAATGGCGCGGAATTCGTCAAAAATCGGCTGCTCAGGGCTGGCACCTGCTGCCGGCTCCATGTGCCAGCAGGCCTGCGGCACAAAATCGTCCAGCGGCATCACCGAGAGAATGGCATCCAGCGCATCGGTGACAGAGACGCCGTCGAGGCGCACCACCTGCGGGCCGGCGCTGTCAGCCGGGTAATTGCCATCGACAAGAGTGATTTCGTCGCCATGACCCATTGCGCGCAGCACATAGAGCAAATCGGGTGTCAGCAATGGATTAAGTTTTTTCAGCATATCTAGTCCCTTGTTGAATTTAATTTTGAATGGGCGCGTCAGCCCGCATCAGGCCTTCCGCCTTCAGATCAGCCCAGAGGGCGGGGGGAATGGCAACCCCCATCATACGGGCGTTTTCCTGCACCTGCGCCGCCGATTGCGCTCCCGGAATCACCGAAACCACACTGGGGTGGTGCAGCGGAAATTGCAGCGCCGCCTCTTTCAGCTGAACGCCATGCGCCGTGCAGATATGTTGCAGTTTCGCCACGCGCTCCAGAATGGCAGGCGGCGCGGGATTGTAATTGTAAAAAGCCCCTTCAACCGGCCCCGAGGCCAGAATGCCGGAATTGAACGGCCCGCCCAGCGCAATGCCGATGCCGCGCGCCTCGCACAGCGGCAGAAAGCTGTCCAGCGCTTCCTGTTCCAGCAATGTATAACGGCCCGCCAGCAGAAAAAGGTCAAAATCCCCGGCCCGCGCCATGGTTTCGCAAACCTGCCATTCATTGACGCCGACACCTATGGCCTTGATGACGCCCTGCGCCCGCAGGTCATGCAGCGCCTTATAGCCGCCGTTCATAAATTCGCTGATGCGGGCATCAGATGCGGCTTTGCTGCCATGGGTGAAAATATCGACATCATGGCAATAGACAATATCAAGGCTATCCACACCAAGGCGCTCCAGCGAAAATTCCAGCGAGCGCATGGCGCCGTCATAGGAATAATCATAAACCTCGCGCCGCGTCGGCGTGTCGAAAAATTTGCCGATACCGGTGCGCTGCTCCGGCGGGCAGACAGCCAACAGACGCCCGACCTTGCTGGACAGCAGATAGCTGGCCCGGTCATGCTGGCGCAGAAAGCCGTTGAGGCGCGTTTCGGACAGGCCAAGGCCATAGAGCGGCGCGGTGTCAAAATAGCGGCAACCGACCTCCCATGCCGCATTCAATGTTTCGCGCGCCGTGTTCTCGCTCACCGGCTGATAGAGGTTGCCAAGCGGCGCAGTGCCAAAGCCAAGGGCTGTGAATGACAGTTCCGCCCCCGAACGGGAGGTGAAAACACGGGGCCCCGTAAGGGAAACGGACATGAAAAGCCTTGCACTTAAGTTGAGCATTTAACCGCTAACATTCTAGTGCGAAGGGGGCAGATGGGTCAATCCGGTTTATGTATTATTCACCGCTCACCAGCTTGGACACGGCCTTGGCTGTATATTCGACAATGGGCACGATCCGCGCATAATTGAGCCGCGTTGGGCCGATAATGCCCAAAACGCCAACAATATTCTGTTTTTCATTGCGGAAGGGCGCGGCAATCATCGAGGAGCCGGAAAGTGAGAACAATTTATTTTCCGCACCAATGAAAATGCGCACACCTTCGGCGGTTTCGGCGCGGTTGAGGAGGTCAATCACATCCTTTTTGGTCTCCAAATCGCCAAACAGGGAGCGGATGCGCTCCAGATCCTGCAAGGCGGTGAGGTCTTCCAGCAGATTGGCCTGTCCGCGCACGATCAGCTGTTGCGTCACTTGACGCGGCTCAGCCCATGAGGCCAGCCCCGCCTCCACCAGCCG
>DAIMHB010000271.1:0-3795 GCA_036723545.1 Beijerinckiaceae bacterium | reverse complement strand
TTTTCATACACCGTCATCCGGCCAAAAATCCGTCGTCCCTCGGGAGACTGCGCGATGGAGAGGCGGGCAATCTCATGGGTGGGCAGTCGGGTGATATCCTTGCCGTTGAAGGTGATTGTGCCCTCCTTGGCGCGCGGTGCGCCGAAGATGGTCATCATCAATGTCGATTTACCGGCGCCATTGGCCCCGATCATGGTGACGATTTCGCCCTCATTGACATCGACATCGACGCCTTTCAGCGCCTGAATCTTGCCGTAAAAGGTTTGAACGCCACGGATTTGTAAGAGAGGTGCGCCAGCCATCAGCGTTGGCCTCCTGAAAGAGTCGTGCTTGCCGGATTCATTTCATCGTCTTCAACACCCAAATAGGCGGCAATGACTTTCGGGTCATTGCGGATTTCCGCAGGGGTGCCATCGGCGATTTTGGTGCCATAATCCAGCACGATAATATGGTCGGAAATTTCCATCACCACTGACATGTCATGTTCAATCAGAAGGACAGAGGTGGAATGGTCTTTGCGGATCGCGCGCAGCAAGGTGTTGAGCTCGAGCGATTCTCTCGGATTGAGACCTGCCGCAGGCTCGTCCAGACACAACAACACCGGATCTGTGCACATGGCGCGGGCAATTTCGAGCCGGCGCTGCGCCCCATAGGGCAATTCACCTGCCGGATCGTCGGCGCGTTCGGTCAGTCCGATGAGATTGAGCCAGTATTTGGCTTTTTCTACCGCCTGTGCCTCACGGGCGCGATAGCCGCCAATGCCCAATATGCCCAGAACCGAGAAGCCGGAGGCCAGCATCAGCGGATTATGCTGCGCGATGATCAGGTTTTCCAGAACGGTCATGCCCTGAAACAGGCGGATGTTCTGGAAGGTGCGGGCCACTTTGGCCTGATGCGAGATTTCAAAATCCGGCATACGCTCCAGAAGATAAATGTCGCCGGAGTTGAATTTGCCGTGCTGTTTGCCGGATGAGGTCAGGGCTACCACATCCTCATGTGCGGCAATGCCGGTGCGCGCCAGTGCCAGCCGCCCTTCGGTCGGTTTATAAAAACCGGTGACGCAGTTGAACACCGTGGTTTTGCCTGCGCCGTTCGGGCCGATCAGGGCGGTGATATCGCCGCGCCCGACACTGAAGGACAGGTTGTTCACAGCCACCAGACCGCCAAAGCGCATGGTGAGATGCTCGACAACGAGCAATGGATTGGTGATGGAGAGCATCAGCCGTGGCCCTCCCCGACAAGAGACCCTGACACAGATTTTTTTTCCTTCAGGAAGAGGGACGGCTCGCGCGAGGAGACAATGCCGCGCGGTTTCCAGATCATCATAATGACCATGGCGCCACCAAAGATAAGGCTGCGATATTGGGAGGGATCAAAATCCTGACCAAAAATCTGCTTCGTCCATTCAAGTTCGCGCAGAATTTCGGTGCCGCCGACCAGAACCACTGCGGCAACGGCGACGCCGACCTGCGAGCCCATGCCGCCCAGCACCACAATCGCCAGAATGGTGGCGGATTCGATGAAGGTGAAGCTCTCTGGGCTGACAAAGCCCTGACGCACAGCAAAGAAGGAGCCGGCAAAACCGCCAAACATTGCGCCCAGGGCAAAGGCCGTCAGCTTGGTGTTGGTGGTGTTGATGCCCAGCGAGCGGCAGGCGATCTCGTCCTCACGCAGGGCTTCCCAGGCGCGCCCCACCGGCAGACGCCGCAGCCGCATGGTGACAAAATTGGTCAACAAAGCCAGACAGAGGATCAGATAAAACAGGAACATCGTCCGGTGAATCGGTGAATAGTCCAGCCCGAACATGCTCGAAAAGCTGCTCTCGCTGTCGGTGAAGGGCAGGCCGAAGAAGGTGATTTTCGGAATGGAGCTGATGCCCGCATAGCCATTGGAAAAATCGGTCCAGTTGATCAGCACAACGCGGATGAGTTCCCCGAAGGCCAGCGTGACGATGGCCAGATAGTCACCGCGCAGGCGCAGCACCGGAAAACCGAGAATAATGCCCCATGTCGCCGCCAATATGCCCGAAAGCGGCAGGCACAACCAGAATGACAGGCCATAGGTGGTGGACAGCAGCGCATAGGAATAAGCACCCACCGCGTAAAAGGCCACATAGCCCAGATCCAGCAGGCCCGCCAGACCCACCACAATATTCAGCCCCCAGCCCAGCATCACATAAATCAAAATCTGGACGCCGTAATTGTTGATCCATTTCAGAGCGCCCGAGGCGCCGAGAAAATAAACGGTCACAAAAGGAAACACAAACAGGATGATGATGCCCGCCGTGCCAATCCATTTGGCGATAAATTTGGATGAGTTGCTCTGCGGTGCGGTGGAGACCGCTTTTTCGGCTTTCGGGCGCGCCTTCAGCAGCACCAGAATCAGCCGCCCGATAAAGACAATGGCCGCAGCCCAGATCACCAGTGACCAGCGCTGGCTCAAAACCAGCTTGTTGGACACATCCGAATCTGTTTTGAGCGCCAGAATAGGGAAGGACAGGCCGGCGGTGACAAGAGCTGCAAAACCCGCCTCCTGAATGGCCGGGCCCCATTGTATGCCCGGCGCGGAGTCTTTGGAAATATTGGCCATGACTTAAACCTTTTCCACTTCCGGTCGGCCAAGAAGGCCGGATGGCATGAAGATCAGTGTGATGGCGAGGATCGAAAACGCAGCGACATCCTTATAATCGGTCGAGAAATAGGCCGACCAGAACACTTCGATCAGTCCGATCAGCAAGCCGCCGATCACGGCCCCCGGCAGGGAACCGACACCGCCCAGCACCGCAGCCGTGAAGGCCTTGACACCCGGCACAAAGCCGTCCGCGAAGCTCACCACACCATAATACATCAGATAAAGCACACCGGCGACAGCCGCCAGAGCCGCGCCGATCACAAAGGTCAGCGAGATGGTTTTATCAACATCAATGCCGAGCAGCGAGGCCATTTTGCGGTCCTGCTCGCAGGCGCGCTGCGCCCGCCCCAGAGGTGTTTTCTGCACCAGATACCAGAAACCGGCCAGCAGCAGCACCGTAACCGCCACAATCAGAATTTGCTTGTAGGACAGGGTGACATCATAGGTGCCGCCCTGTGTGACCTTGAAGCCGCCATCAAACAGGCCCGGAATGGCCTTGTTGCGCGGCCCCTGCACAACCTGAACAAAATTCGACAGAAAGATCGACATGCCGATCGCGGAAATCAGCGGCGCAAGCCGAAACGACCCGCGCAAGGGGCGATAGGCCACCCGCTCAATCGACCAGTTCCACAAGGATGTGAGAAGCATGGAGGCGAACAGCGCCAAAAGAAAGGCAATGGCCGGTGAGGACAGGCCCAGAAGCTGGGTCAGCGCCATGAACACAATCAAGCCAATGAAGGATGACAGCATGAACAAATCGCCGTGGGCGAAATTCACCATGCCGATAATGCCGAACACCATTGTATAGCCAATGGCAATCAGGCCATAGATCGAACCGAGCGTTAGCCCGTTGATCAGCTGCTGCAGGAATATTTCCATGCGCCGCGTAAACTCCCCTGTTTTTTGAACAATTTCTGGCGACTTCTGACGACGCCTGTGAAATCTCTGTTCAATCCTCAAACCTATAATTCACCGGGCCGCACCCTGATCTTGGGGTGCAGTCCAGCCCGCGCAGCACTCATTATCTGTATGTCTAACGCTGCGAAAAGCTAGACTGGATATCTGGGCCTTGGCAATGAGCAAAAATCACAATTTTGACAAATAGTGATTTAATTTATTTTTTTGCGTTAAATAGGTGAAAATCTCTAAAAATATGACCTGTAT
>DAIMHB010000270.1:0-3800 GCA_036723545.1 Beijerinckiaceae bacterium | reverse complement strand
CCACCGGCACCGTGCGGGTGGTGTTGGAACTGGTGAAGGTGAGGGCGAAAAGAAACTCGTTCCACGCGCCAATGAAGCCCAGCAGGCCGGTTGTCACCAGCGCCGGCCACATCAGCGGCAGAAACACCCGCGTAATGATCACCCAGCTTGAGGCGCCATCGACAATCGCCGCCTCCTCCACCTCCACCGGCAGGTCCCGCATGAATGTGGTCAGCACCCATACCGTGAACGGCAGCGTGAAAATCGTATAGGAGAAGATCAGCGCCCATATCGTATTGAAAATATGGAAGAACCGCACCAGCTCAAACAAACCGGCCAGCACGGCAATCTGCGGGAACATGGAAATGCCCAAAATCACCATCAGGATAAACCCGCGCCCGCGAAAGCGCACCCGCGCCAGCGCAAATGAGGCCGTCACCCCTAAAAACAGCGATAAAGCCACAACCAGACTGGCCACAATCACCGAATTTCCAAGATTTTGAATAAAGCTGCCATTGGTCAGCACCGATTCAAAATTTGAAAAATCAAAGGTTTTGGGCACATATTCGATCAGAAACAGCGAGGTTCCGGATTTAAATGCGTTGAGAACCGCATAATAAAACGGAAAGACCGAGACAACGACGATCAGAATGACGCCAAGATAAAACAGGCCGCGCTTGAGCATATCCATCAGCGGTCTCCCCCGTCAAAACGCACCCTGCCCAGCCAGATATAGAGGCCGGCCATCAGCGCGATCAGCAGAAACAACATGGTCGATTCCGCCGAGCCATAAGCAAATTTGTCAAAGTCGATCAGATTTTCGCGCGCCAGCACCGAAATTGTTTTGGTGGCTGATGAATTGGGGGTCAGCACATAGATCAGGTCAAAAATGCGCATGGCATCCAGCATCCGGAAGATAATTGCCACCATCAGGGCCGGACGCACCAGCGGCAAGGTAATGCGGAAAAACTGCTTGACGGGATGCACCCCGTCAATCTGCGCGGCCTCATAAATATCCTTCGGGATCATTTGCAGGCCAGCTAAAATGAGCAGCGCCATGAACGGCGTAGTTTTCCACACATCCACCAGCAAAACGGCGAACATCGCGGTCTCATTGGTCGCCGTCCAGGCGATATTATGGTCGATCAGGCCGATGGATTTGGCCATGTCATTGATAATGCCGAACTGGTCGCTCAGCATCCAGCGCCACATCTGCGCCGAAACAATGGTGGGAATGGCCCAGGGCACCAGAATGGCGGCGCGCACAATCGAACGGCCCTTGAACTCCGCGTTCAGAAACAGCGCCACAATCATGCCGAATGTGGCTTCCAGCGTCACCGAAACCAGACTGAAACGGATGGTGTTCCACACCGCATTCCACCACACCGGATCCGCAATAATGCCGGAATAGATCCTGCGCCCGCTTTTCAGCGTCACCCAGCTCAGATAATTGTCGAAGCCGACAAATGAGCTGTTGTAAAGGTCAGTGAGCGAGGCATTGGTGAAGGAAAAATAAATCGTGCGCCCGAGGGGCCAGCCCGCCACCAGCGCCAGCGCCAGCAACATCGGAATCAGAAACAGGCGCGCCGCCTTCAGCCGCTCTGTGGTCAGTTCGGACACGCCCGGCACCACAACCGGCTCAGATATATCGGCATGTGCGGAATGTTGCACCATTGTGTCGTCTCCCCAAACGGAGGCCGAAAATGATGCGCGGGGAACAGAGGCACCGCCCCCGCGCACAATAATTGATACTCAAATCATCAGGCGGAAGCCCGCATTACCACTTGGCACCCTTCAGGGTCGTCAGCTTGGCTTCCAGCACTTCGAGATTGTCCGCTCCGGTGCCCTTGCCGGAAATCGTGTCATGCACAGCATTCCAGAACAGTGAGGAGACTTCGTTATATTTCACCTTTGTCGGCGCGGAAGGACGCGGCACGGCATTCAGGAAAATCTGTTTCCAGTTCGGAATGATCGGCTGCGCCTTGGCAATATCCGCATCATCATAAAGAGACATGATGGTGGGCAGATGCGAGGCAAACAGAGCATTGGCCTTCTGCGTTTCGGCAGAGGCCAGGAACAGCGCCAGCTGAATCGCCTCTTTCGGATGTTTGGAATATTTGGAGACAGCAAGGTTCCAGCCGCCCAATGTCGCAGCGGATTTGTCCATTGCCGAACCAGACGGCAGCGGCACAACGTCAAACTTGCCCTTCACCTTAGAGTCTGCCGAATTGCCCAGCGCATAGGCATAGGGCCAGTTGCGCATGAACACCGCATTGCCCACCTGCCAGACACCGCGCGAATCTTCCTCGCCATAGGCCAGCACGCCTGCCGGAGAAATGCCGCCGACCCAGCTCTTGGCGCGGTCCAGCGCCGCCGCAGCTTTTGGATTGTTGACGGAGATGGTGCCATCCGCCTCGACAATCTGGCCGCCGCCGGAGGATTTAACCCATTCCAGCGCGTCGCAGGTCAGGCCTTCATAGGCATTGCCCTGAAATACGAAGCCGTAAATGTCCTTATTGCCGGCAGCGCGTTCTTTATCCTGAATCTCTTTGGCGGTTGCGGCCATTTCATCCCAGGTCTTTGGCGGGGTCTTGCCGTATTTTTCCAGCAAGTCTTTGCGATAATAGAGCGCAGGCGCATCAGTGAAATAAGGCAGCGCCACCAGCTTGCCATTCACGGTCTGCGATTCAATGATGGAGGGGAAATGCGACTTGGCCACATCCTTGGCAACATCGGTGAGATCGAGAAACTGGTCCGCAAGCTGCGGCGCCCAGATCACATCGGTCTGATAGACGTCAATGTCGCTGGAACCAGCCGCCAGCCAGAGCTTATACTGACCAAATTGGTCGGTGGTGGACGAGGGCATCGGCACAAGGGTCACATGATTGCCGGTTGCCTTTTCAAACACAGCAAATTGCTGCTTCAAAAATTCAATGTCATTGCCGGTTGAACCCGACACATAGGACAGGTCAACAGCCAGAGCCGGCCCAGCCAGCAGGGTTGCGCCTGCAAGAACACTCATCAAGGTCGATTTAAATTTCACGGCATCCTCCCAAAAACACGTTTCCAGACACGGGGAGGGGGTGAACATGGTTCAATTTCAGCCTCCCCAAGCTATGCCCTGCCTGCCATTGTTAAGATCATGGCATTTTCAAAGCGCTTTAGAGAGAAATTCACAGAAAGATTACGCCAAGTCAAGACCAAAAACAGGACGCATTCGGAACAAATATCGCCGAATTCCAATTCAAAATGAGCGCAAACATATTGTAAATTATATTTTATGAATAAAATTCAACATGTTGCCCAATATCATCACCGCACACACGCTGAAACGGCCTGAACCGGAACCTTCGCGCCATTCCAGTGCCTTCTGCCAAGAGGGCATAAAAACAATCTGTTTTTTTAAAAGCGCTTTAAAAATCAGGTTCAGACCTTGAGCCGCAACTTCCGCCCCTGCAAAAAGTCAGATCCGCACAGTGACGGCTTTGGTGCGCAGATAGGCTTTAACACCCTCAATGCCCTTCTCGCGGCCAAAACCAGAGAATTTATTGCCGCCGAATGGCACTTCAATGCCGCCCGCGTAATATTCATTGACATAAACCTGCCCCGCATCCATGTCGCGGGCAAAGCGCAAGGCCTTGGTGATGTCCTTGGTATAAATGCCGGCCGCCAACGCGAATTGCGTGGCATTGGCGACTTCCAGCGCCTCCTCCGGACTGTCCACCACCTGCACCACCATCACGGGGCCGAAAATTTCCTCCTGCACCAGCCGGTCATTCAGACCGAGATTGTCGATAATGGTCGGCTCAAAAAACCAGCCC
>DAIMHB010000269.1:0-3834 GCA_036723545.1 Beijerinckiaceae bacterium | reverse complement strand
GAATAACGAGCCACGCCCGCCCAAGACTGAGCATATCGGAGGTGGAGCCAAAATAGGCATAATCGCCAACCACCGCCATGGACGTGAGACCGGCGGAAATAACTGCAGCAATAATCAAACCGCTGGTGCGGGTCTCGAAGGAGCGGCTCATCTCCTCTATGCCAAAGACAATACCCGCCAATGGGGTATTGAAGGCGGCTGCAACCCCTGCCGCCGCACCGGCCAGCAGCAATCCCGGCTCGCGGGAGGGCGATAATGTGCGCAGCGCATACATAATAGAGGCGCCAACCTGCACCGTTGGGCCTTCACGCCCGGTCGAGGCACCAAACAGCAACCCCAGCGACATGATGATGATTTTGCCCATTGCAACCCGCAAAGACACCAGACTCTCCTGCTGGTCACGAGACTGAATGTGGCGGGCGGCAATCACCTGCGGGATTCCACTGCCTTGAGAATTCGGAAAAAACCTATGGGTCAGCCAGGCCAGCAAGGCAAACCCCAGTGGTGTGATCATAAAGCTCACAACAGGATATGCACCATTCACCTGTTTGAACGCCGCCTGCGCATGATCAGCGAGAAAGGCCATGGTAATGGCGGCCGCACCGACCGTTAGCCCGCCCGCCACAAACAGAATCCGCCGCCGCCAGCGCTTGAAGGCAATCCGGGAGAGACCAAACATATGTTCAAAATATCGTGTGAGTCTCAACGACATGCGAGCACCTCCGCCAGCGACCGACGGATCACCGGCCGATCTTGCGCATGGCGTGAGCTATAGTCATATTTTATTGCTGAGGCCAGCACACATTCGGTCTCATAATTGGCATGATCTTTCAGGCCTTGCCTCATTTATAGGCACTGCTCTTGCCAAGCCACATTTAAACGGCCTATCCTCTTGAATGTGGAGCACAAAACAATCACGCCCACACAAAAAAAGAATGTTCTTGGAGGAACGCTCAAAATGACTGTCAACAATCCATCACCATCCCTCTACAATGAGGATCTGGCCCCGGCAACAGACCGAAACTGGGGCGCGTTCAGTATTTTCAATGTCTGGACATCCGATGTGCACAGTTTATGGGGCTATTATCTTGCGGCCAGCCTCTTTCTGATTTGTGGCAATTTCGTAAATTTTATCGTCGCCATAGGCATAGGCTCTGTGGTCATTTATTTTCTGATGAATCTTGTCGGCTATGCCGGTGTTAAAACGGGCGTTCCCTATCCGGTTCTGGCGCGCTCCTCTTTCGGAATCTGGGGGGCCAATGTGCCCGCGCTGGTGCGCGCGATTGTGGCCTGTTTCTGGTATGGGGCGCAAACGAGCGCGGCCTCCGGCGCCATCGTCGCTCTTCTCACCCGCTCGGATGCGCTGATGGCGTTTCAAAAATCCAGCCATATGCTGGGGCATTCCACATTGGACGTGATCTGTTTTGTGGTGGTGTGGGCTTTGCAGCTTCTGATCATCCAGCGCGGCATGGAAACTGTGCGCAAGTTTCAGGACTGGGCCGGCCCTGCTGTATGGGTCATGATGCTGATTCTGGCGATTGTGTTGACAATCGAGGCGGGCGGGCTGTCCTTTGGTGGTATTCCGGCGGATGCTGTTCTCGAAAAGACAAAGGATGCCGGCAGCTTCGGCGAACCGGGCTCTATGGGTGCCCTTATGGCGGTCGCGGCCACATGGGTGACATATTTTGCCGCGCTTTATCTGAATTTCTGCGACTTTTCCCGTTATGCCAAAGACAAGGATGCGGTGCGCACCGGCAATCTCTGGGGCCTGCCGGTCAATCTTGTGCTGTTCACGCTGGTGGCCGGCATCACAACCACAGCTGCCTTCAAGGTCTATGGCGAGGTGTTGCTGCATCCTGACCAGATTTCGGCCAAATTCGATAATTGGTTTCTGGCGCTGCTTGCGGCACTGACCTTTGCCGTGGCCACACTGGGCATCAATGTCGTGGCGAATTTCGTCTCGCCAGCCTTTGACTTTTCCAATGTGTTCCCGAAGCAGATTGATTTCAAGAAGGGCGGATATATTGCCGCGCTGATTGCGCTTGTGCTGTATCCTTTTGCCCCCTGGGAGGGCGGCGCTGCGAATTTCGTTAATTTTATCGGCTCAACCATGGGGCCGTTTTTCGGTGTCATTCTTGTTGATTACTGGCTGCTGCGCAAGGGCGAGCTCAATGTGGATGCGCTTTATCATGAACATGGCGAGTTCCGTTTTGAAGGCGGCTGGAATATCAAAGCCTTCATTGCCGTGGTGATCGGAGCGCTCTTTTCCACCATTTTACCCACCTTCACCGCCGTGCTGCCCGCATGGTGGGGAATTTACGGCTGGTTCTTTGGCGTGATCATTGCCGGCGCGGTCTATTACATCATCAAGGCCGGGTCAGCGCGCGCCTGATCGAAGCGAAGCCATAATCTCTAAACCCATGCGGCCCCATCCGTTTTGCGGATGTGCCGCATGGGTTAAATTTTTAAGGCGCGGCCATGCCCTGCCCCGCACAGCCCGATGGACATAGGGCCTCAGACTTACAGCATGATCTTTTTATATGGACATTCTTTGTGCGCACCCCCTCCCCCTCATCGCTGAGGAGGCCATAGGCCGTTGAGAGGGATAACGGGGCGAGGGAGACGTTTCCGTCTCAAGGCAACAGACTCTGGCAGAGCCTTCATTATCACTGTGCCAACGCCAGCAGAACCGGAATGGTGACAGTAGCCGGCAAAGACTGTGCAACACACGCGGTTGGAGGCCAAATTGCATCCGAACAGCATTCCGAAATCTATGAGCCAAAGTGGATTTTTTCTTCCAATATCTGGTTGCATCTTCTCTGAACCATGATAGGGTAATGAGACAGATTTAAAAAATCCGATTCAGCACAAAGCTGATTATATAATAATTAATTTATATCACTTATAATTATAAAAATAACATCTGCTTATATTTTTTAATCTACTTGAATAAGCATAAAAATATTTTGTTATTTTTCATAAGGAAATTTTACATGAAAAAATTGACCCTTGCAGCCGCACTGGTTGCGGCACCATTTTCAGTTCATGCGGCTGACCTCCCTTCAAAAAAATCCGCAGTAATGCCTGTTATGGCGGCACCTGTGTTTACATGGGCGGGCGCTTACATAGGCGCGAATGTGGGTGCGGCTTTCAACAATGACAAAACCACCTATGATTATTCCTATCTTCCCGGCAACGAAACTAATAATTTCAGCGATACTTTCGGCAATGCCGCAGATAACTCGGATGGCGGCTCTGGTTTTGCAGGTCCGGCCAATGTTGATGGCTTGAATGCGGTTCAGAGTGCTATTGCCGACGGAATCATTCCTGCAAGCCTTGGCTCGAAAACCCGTGCGGGTCTGGCAGGCGGCTTACAGCTTGGTTATAATTTTCAAACCGGAAACCTCGTATATGGGCTTGAAGCTGATCTGAGCTGGATGGCGCCAGGTAAAACCTCAAGCCTCACCGGAACAGTTTCCATTCCAGATGAGTTTTATTACACGAATACCAGCGTCTCCAAATCCTCGGTCAACTGGCTGAGCACAATGCGTCTGCGCGCAGGCTATGCCATTGACCGTTTGCTGGTGTTTGGAACGGGCGGTCTGGCCTTTGGTGGCACCCATTCTTCGTCCTCCTCTGTTGGCACAGACCATGATATTACTGATACTTTTGCTGGATCCAAGTCTGCCACACGCGTTGGCTGGGCCGCCGGTGGCGGAGCAGAATATGCGTTCAATGATCATTGGGTGGGTCGTATCGAAGGCATTTATTATGACCTTGGCAAGGTGAGCTATGCGGTCTCCCCGCAGGATATTAACTCTGAAGCCGAAGGAT
>DAIMHB010000268.1:0-3835 GCA_036723545.1 Beijerinckiaceae bacterium | reverse complement strand
ATAGTCCGGCGGGGCGGTGCCGGGCTTGAAGGCTTCCAGAATGGACCCCGGCGCATTGGAGCGCAGGCCGGTTTTCGGATCCACCGAGATCAGCTTGATGTTGGCTGGCACGCGGAAGGGCACATCCGGCTTGTCCTTGAGGGCCATCATCATGAAATCGCGGAAGATTGGCGCGGTATAGGTGGCGGCCTGCGCCGAATCGCCCAATGAGCTGGGCAGGTCATAGCCCATGAACACGCCCACGGTGAGGTCGGGCGAATAGCCGACAAACCAGAGGTCTTTCGCATCATTGGTTGTGCCGGTTTTGCCCGCCAGATGCTTGCCCACGGCCTTGATCGAGACGCCGGTGCCGCGTTGGATCACGCCTTCCATGATGGAGGTGATCTGATAGGCGGTGAGCGGATCCAGCACCTGCTCGCGCTTGTCGATCAGCAGAGGCTCGTTCTGATTGTCCCATTTGGGTGCATCGCAGCCCTCACAAACGCGCTCGTCATGCTTGTAAATATTCTTGCCCCAACGATCCTGAATACGGTCGATCAGCGTCGGTTTGATTCGCCGCCCGCCATTGGCCAGCATGGAATAGGCTGTGGTCATGCGCATCAGCGTGGTTTCCCCCGCGCCCAGCGACATCGACAAAACCGGCAGCATGTCATCATAAATGCCAAAGCGCTTGGCATATTCAACAATCAGCGGCATGCCTATGTCTTTGGCAAGGCGCACCGTCATCTGGTTGATGGAATGTTCCACACCATAGCGCAGCGTATGCAAGCCGCCCGACTTGCCTTCGAAGTTTTCAGGACGCCAGATGCCCAGCCCGCCGCCCTGATCAATCTCGATCGGCGCGTCCAAAATCTGGCTGGAGGGCGTGTAGCCATTGTCCAGTGCTGTGGCGTAAACAAAAGGCTTGAAGGATGAGCCCGGCTGACGCAAGGCCTGCGTGGCGCGGTTGAATTCCGACTGATCAAAAGAGAAGCCGCCCACCATGGCAAATACGCGGCCCGTGAACGGATCCATGGCCACAATCGCGCCGGACACGCTCGGAATTTGCCGCAGACGATATTGCCCGTCCTTGCCCTCAACCGGTTCAGCATAGACCACATCGCCGGGGCTCAGCAGAGATTTCATCGATTTTTTGGCCCATTTGGCCCCGTCGAGACCAATGGAGCCAGTCTGACGCACCGGATCAATCGAGCCCGCACGATCTTTTGCCGGCTGGAGACCAATGCGGGCTGTCGTATCGGTGACATCCAGCACAATGCTCAGGCGCCAGGGGCGGATGTCATTATAAGATGTGACCTCGGCCAGCGCGACGCCCCAGTCGGCGCCAAAATCAATATGCTTGACCACACCATGCCAGCCATGCGCCTCGTCATAACGCACGAGACCATCGGTCAGCGCCTTGCGGGCCATCAGCTGCATTTTGGGATCAAGGGTGGTGCGCACAGACAGACCGCCCTCATAGAGCTTTTTCTCGCCATACCGGTCCTGCAACTCGCGGCGCACCTCCTCGGCAAAAAAACCAGCCGCATAGGTTGGCGGTGTGGTCGCTTTCGGGCTTACGCCCAGCGGAGCAGCCTTGGCCTTGTCACCATCGGCCCGGCTGACGAAGCCGTCCGCCACCAGACGGTCAATGACATAATTACGGCGCAGAATCGCACGGTCGCGCTTGAGGAACGGCTGATAATTGTTCGGGCCCTTAGGCAATCCGGCGAGATAGGCCACTTCCGGCAGGGTCAGTTCATTGACCGATTTGCCAAAATAGTTCAGCGCGGCGGCGGCAATGCCATAATTGCCAAGACCAAGATAAATTTCGTTGAGATAAAGCTCCAGAATCCGCTCTTTGGAGTAGTTTTTTTCAATCCGCAGCGCCAGCAAAGCCTCACGCGCCTTGCGGTTCAGCGATTTTTCATTGCCAAGCAAAAAGTTCTTGGCCACCTGCTGGGTGATGGTGGACGCGCCCTGCCGGTTGCCGGACAGATTGGCCAGAATCGCCCGCACAATACCTTCGACATCAATGCCGTTATGCGAGTAAAAATTTTTATCCTCAGCCGAAATAAAGGCCTGCTTGACCAGCGGCGGAATGGCCGAGCTTGGCAGATAAAGCCGCCGTTCATGGCTGTATTCGCCCAGCAGCGAGCCGTCGCCCGCATGAACACGGGTCATCACCGGTGGTTCATAATTGCGCAGCGCCGCGTCGTCAGGCAGGTCTTTCTGGAAATACCAGATTCCCCCCACAGCCACAGCCGCACCTATGGCGAACAGAATTGCCCCTGTCGCAAAGATAAATCCCATAAAACGGGCAATAAATCGCATTCAAACGTCCATGTGTTTCAGACGTAACCCCATATGCTACAATATCGCCATTCCAGCAGATGGGGCCACTTTAATGTCCAATTCAGTTCTGATCACGGATTTAAAAGACTCTGTTTATGGTCTTTGTGAGGCGTTGCGGCCAGCCGCACAACCAAACTCCGGATAAGTAAAAATTAACCAAGCTGTCTTTACAGCCGATCCGGATGATTCACAAGGTTGTCCGCAAGGTTTCGTCCCACAGCCCTGCAACGCCCTTGCAATCCGCCGTCATAAATGCGATATTGAGGATGTCATATATGATTATGTGGAAGAGATTGCTGAGGTAATTGCTCAGCAACGCCGACGGAGCAACCCCCCAGGAAACTCTCAGGCACAAAGGACCTCATAATCAGACACTCTGGAGAGAGATGCGGGCTTTGCCTCTGGCAAAGGTCTGGCATCCACCGAAGGGGAAGCCCAGAACGGTATGTTTTGGGGCAAGCTCTCAGGTACAGCGACAGATGGGGACAAGCGGGCTGAAAGGTCCATATGTTCCATCGCGCTTCGGAGGGTTTCTCATGCGCCACATTGCTGTTATCGGCGCCGGAATTACCGGCGTTACCACTGCCTATGCACTTATTCGCCGCGGCTACAGGGTCACGGTTATTGACCGCAACCGTTATCCCGCCTCGGAAACATCCTTCGCCAATGGTGGTCAGCTTTCCGCCTCGAATGCCGAGGTCTGGAACAGCTGGTCCACCATCATCAAGGGCATTGGCTGGATGTTCAAGCGGGATGCGCCGCTGCTGATGAACCCTACCCCGAGCTGGCACAAATATTCATGGATGGGCGAATTTGTCAGCCAGATCGGCCATTACAAGCAGAACACCATTGAAACCACACGCCTCGCCATTGCCGCGCGCAAACATCTCTTTGCCATTGCCGAGCGCGAGAACATTCAGTTCGATCTCGAAAAACGCGGCATTCTGCATGTTTATTATGACCAGAAGAGCTTTGATACGGCTGCAAAGGTCAATACTCTGCTCAAAGAAGGCGGGCTGGACCGCCGCGCTGTGACACCTGCCGAAATGCGTGCAATCGAGCCGACCTTGCAGGGCAAGTTCTTCGGCGGTTTTTTCACGCCGTCCGATTCCACCGGCGACATCATGAAATTCACCCGCGGTCTGGCTCAGGCCTGCATCCGGCAGGGCGGCACCTTCCTGTTCGATGCCAATGTGGAGGCCATCCGGCATGAGGGCGACAAGATCACGATTTCATGGAGGCCGGTGTCAACCGATGGCGAAGCCAGCCCCCCTGCCTCAAGCCTGAATGTGGATGCCGTTGTGGTTTGCGCCGGTGTGGCCAGCCGCAAATTTGCTCATATGCTGGGCGACCGGGTTAATATTTATCCGGTCAAGGGTTATTCCATCAGCGTATCTCTCGATACGCAGGCCAGCCAGAGCGCGGCGCCCTGGGTCAGCCTGCTGGATGACCGCGCCAAGATCGTCACCTCGCGTCTGGGTGCCGACCGGTTCCGCGTGGC
>DAIMHB010000267.1:0-3854 GCA_036723545.1 Beijerinckiaceae bacterium | reverse complement strand
GCACAGATGCGACAAATAGCCCGCATATCCGGACTGTAAGCCCTTGTTTCGGGCTTGCCTCAAACTATGTGCCAACAGATGATTATAAACTGATCAAGAGACTCTGAGGATATTATGTCAAACGGACTTGTGTTGGTGGCGGTGATGGCCGTGGCCGTGGTGTTGTTTCTGGGCCTGGCCAATATGCTCAGGGGTGGCAACTCCAACCGCTCGCAAATGCTGATGCGCTGGCGCGTGGGGCTGCAATTCATCGCCATTATCATCATTATGATCGTGCTTTATGTTCGGGGGCATTGACCATGGTCAAGCTGAACCGCATTTACACCCGCACCGGTGATGACGGCACCACGGGCCTCGGCTCGGGTGAGCGCAGGGTCAAATATGACCTGCGCATTGCCGCTTATGGCACAGTGGACGAAACCAATGCCACAATCGGTATGGTGCGGCTTTACACCTCGGACAGTTCGCAGGCTCACGATGCGCGCGTGGATGCCATGCTGGGGCTGATTCAGAATGACCTGTTCGATCTGGGGGCTGACCTTTGCGTGCCGGATGATCCTGAGCCCCGCACTTATGAGCCGTTGCGCATGTCGGAGGCGCAGGTGCTGCGGCTGGAGCAGGATATTGACGCGCTGAACGCAGATTTACCCGCATTGAAATCCTTTATTTTACCCGGCGGAACACCCGCTGCCGCGCATCTGCATCTGGCGCGCACCATTGCCCGCCGCGCCGAGCGGCTGATTGTGGAACTGGCCACGAGCGAGCCCAAAAAAGTCGGGGCGCCAGCGATTAAATATATCAACAGACTGTCGGATTTTCTGTTTGTGGCGTCGCGCTTTGTCAATTCGCACGTTCAGGGTGATGTTCTCTGGGTGCCGGGTAAAAATCGGTAAATATCAGCCAAAAGACAATTTGACTTGAATTGCCGCCAACACTACCAAAAGCCCAATACACATTTGCCCGCGCGCAAATATGTCTCAGATGGATCGGGAGTACATGGCTATGAAAATTCTCGTGCCCGTAAAACGGGTTGTTGATTATAACGTGAAAATTCGGGTGAAGCCGGATGGCAGCGGCGTTGACCTCGCCAATGTTAAAATGTCCATGAACCCCTTCGATGAAATTGCCGTTGAGGAGGCGCTGCGCCTCAAAGAGGCCGGCAAGGCTTCCGAAGTGGTGGTGGTGTCCATAGGCCCGGCGCAGGCCTCAGAGACCCTGCGCACCGGTCTGGCCATGGGCGCGGATCGCGGCATATTGGTCAAGACCGATGGCGTGGTCGAGCCGCTGGCTGTGGCCAAGATTTTGCAGGCTGTGGCCGCTCAGGAAAACCCCGGCCTGATGATTCTGGGCAAACAGGCCATTGATGATGATGCCAACCAGACCGGCCAGATGCTGGCCGCATTGTTGGGCTGGCCACAGGGCACTTTTGCCTCCAAACTGACCGTCAATGAGGGCACCCTGGAACTTGTGCGCGAGGTGGACGGTGGCTTGCAGACCGTTGAGCTGAAATTGCCGGCGGTTGTCACCACCGATCTGCGCCTGAATGAGCCACGCTATGCCTCGCTGCCCAATATTATGAAGGCCAAGAAAAAGCCGATCGACGAAAAAACCCCGTCGGATCTGGGTGTGGATGTCACGCCGCGCCTGACGGTGCTGAAAACGGTTGAGCCCTCGGGCCGCAAGGCGGGTGTGAAGGTCGCCTCCATTGCCGAACTCGTCTCCAAACTCAAAAATGAAGCGGGAGTCATCTGATGACAACTTTATTGATTGCCGACCATGCCAATTGTCACCTGTCGGATGCCACAGCCAAGGCGCTGACCGCCGCCATCGAAATGGGCGCGCCGGTTCATGTGCTGGTTGCAGGGGAGAATGTGGCTGAAATCACAGCACAGGCCGCCAGGCTCTCCGGCGTCACCAAGGTGCTGAGCGCGGATCATGCGCTTTATGCCCATGGTCTGGCCGAACCCACGGCCGCACTGATTGTATCGCTCAGCAGCGCCTATTCGGCGATTGTCGGCTGCGCCACAGCCAGCGCCAAAAATATTCTGCCCCGCGTGGCCGCGCTTCTGGATGTGATGCAGGTGTCTGAAATCACCAAAGTCATCTCGGCGGATACGTTTGAGCGGCCAATCTATGCCGGCAATGCCATTCAGACTGTGCAGAGCACCGACAAGATCAAGGTCATCACGGTGCGCACGGCTGCTTTTGCCTCGGCAGGCGAAGGTGGTGCGGCCTCGGTTGAGGCGGTGGCTGCTGCTGCCGATCCGGCGCTCTCGACCTTCAGGGGCGAGGCTTTGTCAAAATCCGATCGTCCGGAGCTGACCTCGGCCAAAATCATCATTTCCGGCGGGCGCGCGATGCAGAATGCCGAAAATTTCAAAACCTATATCGAGCCGGTGGCCGACAAGCTGGGGGCAGCCATGGGGGCCTCACGCGCCGCCGTGGATGCGGGCTATGCGCCCAATGACTGGCAGGTGGGCCAGACCGGCAAGGTGGTTGCGCCTGATCTTTATATTGCGGTGGGCATTTCCGGTGCCATTCAGCATCTGGCCGGCATGAAAGATTCGAAGGTCATCGTGGCCATCAACAAGGATGAGGAAGCGCCGATCTTTCAGGTGGCCGATTATGGCCTTGTGGCCGACCTTTACACCGCCCTGCCTGAACTGGCACAGGAACTCGCCAAATAGATAGATTATGATAGAATGTGACATTAGCACTATGTCGAATGACAGAGCACTGGACGTCGCGCCATCAAAGCCTATGATCGCGCGATGTTGGTGTTGGGACAAAAACAGACAAATGGACAGGCGACATGGCATTTGAAATTCACAAGGTAGGTGTCATCGGTGCAGGCCAGATGGGCAATGGCATAGCACAGGTTTGCGCTCAGGCCGGAATGAGCGTTCTTATCCATGACGTGTCGGAAGACCGTATCCATGCCGGCATGGCAACCATTAATGGCAACCTGAACCGTCAGGTCTCCCGCCAGACCATGAGTGAGGCCGAACGGGCGGCCACATTGGCGCGCATCACCCCCGCAGCCGAATTCGCGAATTTTGGTGATTGTGACCTTGTGATTGAGGCCGCCAGCGAGAATGAGGCGGTCAAACGCAAGATCTTTTCGACGCTTTCGGCCCATCTCAAGCCGCAGGCGATGATGGCTTCCAACACCTCATCCATTTCCATCACACGGCTGGCCTCGGTCACAGACCGGCCAGAGCGCTTTATCGGCATTCATTTCATGAATCCGGTGCCGCGTATGCAACTGGTTGAGCTGATTCGCGGCATTGCCACCGAAGACGATACATTTGAAACCGCGAAACAGTTCATTCTGCGTCTGGGCAAGACGGTCACGACCTCAGAGGATTTTCCGGCCTTTATCGTCAACCGTATTTTGCTGCCGATGATCAATGAGGCCATCTATACGCTGTATGAGGGGGTCGGCTCTGTCGATGCCATTGATACGGCCATGCGCCTTGGCGCCAATCATCCCATGGGGCCGCTGCAACTGGCCGACTTTATCGGGCTGGACACCTGCCTCTCTGTCATGCAGGTGCTGCATGAGGGGCTGGCCGATTCCAAATATCGCCCCTGCCCGCTGCTGGTCAAATATGTTGAGGCGGGCTGGCTGGGCCGCAAAACCCAGCGCGGCTTTTATGACTATCGCGGTGAAACGCCTGTGCCCACACGCTGAACGCACACAGCCTGAATTTAGCCCCCGTAGCCTGCGCCACGGGGGTTTTTTAGATCAGAACGGCGGCATCGGGCTGATAATTTTGGCGAGAGGCATACCAGCTGTTCTGGCTTTCCCAGGTCTTTTGCTCAAGGCGGAAGATTTCGCTAGGAAATTCACC
>DAIMHB010000266.1:0-3861 GCA_036723545.1 Beijerinckiaceae bacterium | reverse complement strand
GTCCAGAGCTGCTGCCGCATGTTGCTTTCGCGCCATTGAATCGCCTGAGACCTGTATTCAAGCAGAAAAACCTCCACGCGCACCACATCAAAATGGCTGGCGCGCCGCTTGAAATAAATAAAATGGCCATAGGGTTTGGACTGAATCACGCCTATGGCACCTGCCTCTTCCAGCGCCTCCTGCGCGGCGGCCTCATGCGGTTTTTTGCCTTTCATCGGCCAGCCTTTGGGAATGATCCAGCGGCCTGTATCACGCGAAGTGACCAGCAAAACCTCAAGCGCACCCGACTCAACCCTGCGCCAGATGAGGGACGCATATTGAACAAAGCCGGTCTCGATTATATTTTTTGCAGGTCGCCCTTTGGCCTTCATCGTGATTCGTCACTCCAAGGGATTGAATGTGCAATAAAAATTTGATTTATCAAATGACAATTTGGTGGCACATCACTTTCCTCAGCATCACCCCATAGCGCTTGGATTAAAAATCCGCTATCTGTTGAAAAATATGCGCCGGACACCCCGACAGGCTGATTGAACACTCAATTGGTGGTTGCCTTGGGGGCCGGACAATAGGTTTTAAAATTCCCTGATGGCTTTTCCTTCTGTTCACCCCGCCCTTGACCGCGCTCTGACCAAACGCGATTATCTTGACCCAACCCCTGTTCAGCTTGCCGTACTGGAAGCACAGGCGTCAGACAAGGATTTACTTGTCTCCGCACAAACAGGCTCCGGCAAGACGGTGGCTTTTGGTCTGGCTATGGCCACCACTCTGATCGGCGAGGCCGAGCGCCTGCCGCAGGCGGCCGAGCCTCTGGCTCTCATTATTGCGCCGACCCGCGAACTGGCGCTGCAGGTGCACCGCGAATTGCTCTGGCTTTATGCTGAGGCGGGCGCGCGCGTGGTCTCCTGTGTTGGCGGCATGGATTCGCGCGCCGAACAGCGGGCGCTGGCCGCAGGCTGTCACATTGTGGTGGGTACGCCCGGGCGTTTGCGCGACCATCTGGAGCGCGGCAAGCTCGACCCGTCGAAATTGCGCGTTGTGGTGCTGGATGAAGCCGATGAAATGCTCGATCTGGGCTTTCGTGAGGACTTGGGCTTTATTCTGGAAGCGGCACCGGAGACGCGCCGCACGCTGCTGTTTTCAGCCACATTGCCGCGCGAGATCGTGGCACTGGCCCGCCAGTACCAGCATGACTCCGTGCGTATTGACACATTGGTGCGCAATCAGCCGCATGGCGACATTGAATATCGTGCCATCCGCATTGCGCCCAATGAGCTGGAACATGCCATTGTCAATATTCTGCGCTTTTTTGATACGGGTGCGGCGCTGGTGTTTTGCGCCACACGCGAGGGCGTGCGCCATTTGCAGGCCTCGCTGCTGGAGCGCGGCTTCGGGGCTGTGGCTTTATCGGGCGAGCTGAGCCAGAACGAGCGCAGTCATGCGCTTCAGGCCTTGCGGGACGGGCGCGCCCGCGTTTGCGTTGCCACCGACGTGGCGGCCCGCGGCCTTGACCTGCCCGACCTTGGTCTGGTGATTCATGCCGATCTGCCCAACAACCGCGAAACGCTGCTGCACCGCTCTGGCCGCACCGGCCGCGCTGGCCGCAAGGGGCTGTGTGTTCTCATGGTGCCCTATACCAAGCGCCGCCGCGCCGAGAGCCTGCTGTCGCAGGCCGGTGTGGCCGTGACATGGTCGGGCCCGCCATCAGCCGCGGAAATCCGCACCAAGGATCAGGAGCGTCTGGTCAATGATGCGGTTTTTGCCGAGGAGCCAACTGAGGATGATCTGGCTCTGGCCAAAATTCTCTTGGAAAAGCGCAGCGCCGAGGAGCTGGCCACCGCATTGGCCCGTTTCTACCGTGCCCGCCTGCCCGCCCCTGAAGATCTGTTCGACAGCCCGCAGGCCGAACGCGCCGCCCCGCCGGAGCGCCGCAAACGCCATGAGCCGCTGCATCAGGATTATGCCGGTGACAGCGCACCCTTGTCGGGCGAGCATGTCTGGTTCAGCCTGAACATTGGCCGCGATAAAAATGCCGATCCGAAATGGCTGATTCCGCTGATCTGCCGTCATGGCCATATAACAAAACGCGAAATCGGCTCGATCAAGATTTTCGACCGCGAGACCCGCTTTGAAATCGCGCAGGAATATGCGGGCAAATTTGCCGCCGCCGCCCGCCAGACCGGCGATAAGGACATTAAAATCGAACCCGCCACATCGGCCATGCCGATGAAGCCGGCCCGTCGCGGCCCGCCGCCGGAGCGCAGCGAGGTGCGGCGCGATGCCCGCCCCGATACGCGGCCCGAGCGCACGGGCAAGCCGTCCTATCCACCTAAAAAGCCGCCCTTCGCGGGTAAAGGCGATGGTGCGCCCAAAAAATATGGCGCGCCCAAAGGTGAAGGTTATAAGGGCAGTGATTTCAAAAAACGTCCCGACAAAGGCGGCGCAAAACCGCCGCGTGACCGCTAAATCCGCAGGCTTGCCGCATGAGCCTTGCTGACCATCTGGCGCAAACCACAGGCACATTGATGTTGACGCGCGACCCCATGATGCACACCATGGGGATGCAGCTCATTGACATCGCACCGGGCTCTGCCCGCGTCTCGATGCGGGTGCATGAGAACATGACCAATGCGCTGGGGCTTTGCGCGGGCAGCGCCATGTCCGCGCTGGCGGAAAGCTGCTTCCTGCTGGCCGCCAACAGCCATAATCAGCGCGCGGTGACGCATAGCGCCTCCATCCAGCATATTTTACCGGCAAAGGCCGGTGAAACGCTGCTGGCCATGGCCTCCGAGGTCAGCCGGACCAGCCGCAGCGGGTTTTATCATGTTGAAATCCGAAATGAATCCGGTGCTTTGGTGGCTGATTTTCAGGCGCAGGCCCGCTTCGTGCGCGGAACATGGGTGCAGGCCTTCGCGCCTTAAGCGGCGCTGCGCCGTTCCAGCCAGGCTCCTGTTATGCCCGCAAGGCTGATCATGGCCGCCCCCAGCAAGGTGAGCAGGCCCGGCACCGCACCTGTGGACAAGAAGCCGAGACATCCGGCAAAGACCAGCTGAATATAGCTGAAGGGCGCAGCCACTGAAACCGGCACATTGCGATAGGCGGCGATCAGCGTGACATTGGCCAAGGCTGCCGAGAGGCCAACAACCAGAGTCGGAGCACAATCCTGCCAGACCAGCGGCACCCAATTCCACGGGAGCACGGCTGTCAGCACGGCAAAACCGACCAGCGCCGTATAGACCAGCATGGACATCTGGGCTTCGCGCGCCATAAAGCGGGTGGATATAATGCCAAGGCCCGACATCAGGGCCGAGGTGAGGGGCAAAAGCGAAGCCCATTGAAAGGCGCTGGTGCCGGGCTGGGCAATGACCAGCACGCCGCCAAGACCCACCGCCGCCAGCAGCCAGTGACGCGCGCTCACATGCTCGCCCAAAATAGGCGCCGAAAGCGCCATGATGATAAAGGGTGCCGAAAATGCAATCGCCGTGGCATCGCCGATGGGCAGAAGCGGCAGGCACATGACAAAGCTGATGGCTGAGCTCACAGTGAACAGGCCCCGGGCCATCTGCCAGCCCAGCATCTGCGTTTTCAATGCTTTGACAAAATTCTGTCTCTGCCACAGCAGCAAAAACAGCACAAAGCTGGCATAGCGCAGCCATGCAACCTCAAGCGGTGGTATATGGCGCGTTTGAACCTGCGAAAATATATCCGAAATGGCAAAAAACAAAGCTGTCAGCACAACAGCAAAAATAGCGCGGGGAACCGCCCGTCTCATTTCTGTCTGAGCATTCATACAGGCGGCCCCTTGTGGTTTAGAGCATGCTGTTTTGAGGTGGAAACACACTGTGAGCGTTCCTTCTCCCC
>DAIMHB010000265.1:0-3865 GCA_036723545.1 Beijerinckiaceae bacterium | reverse complement strand
CTCGTGGATGTTTTGGCCCGCGTGCCTGCTGGCAGTCATCTCATGCGCCTGACAGCCGCGCAGGATGACGAGCTTACCCATTGGGAAGCTGAAAAATATCGGCAAACTCTCAATCTCACGGCGCAGCCATGACAGAGGCGGTGCTGGGCATTGATATTGGCACAACGGGGGTGCGGGTTATCGCCACACGCCGCAACCATGAGGTGCTGGCCTATGCCTCTGTGCCCATGCCGGGCCCGATCCGAACCGGCGACAGGGTGGAGCAGAATGCGGACATCTGGTGGCAGGCGGTCTGTGCGGCTCTGGATGAACTTCGTGGCAAAATATCCTTTGCAAATATTCGGGCGCTGAGCATTGACGGCACCTCCGGCACTGTGGTTGCCGTTGATGGCGCAGGACATCCACTGGCCCCCGCCAGCATGTATAATGATGCCTCGGCCAGTGCGGCCGCCCGGCTGATTGCGAAAATTGCCCCGCCGGAGACGGCTGCTCATGGGGCAACCTCGCCTTTAGGGCGTGCTCTTAGCCTGCAACATCTGGACGGAATTTATCGTATTCTGCATCAGGCCGATTGGATTTGCGCGCAATTTACCGAGAATTTTGGCATAAGTGACGAAAACAATGCGCTCAAAACT
This sequence comes from Beijerinckiaceae bacterium, assembly GCA_036723545.1. Taxonomy (GTDB): domain Bacteria; phylum Pseudomonadota; class Alphaproteobacteria; order Rhizobiales; family Beijerinckiaceae; genus JANXSV01. The sequence continues at coordinate 3,230 of DAIMHB010000265.1, read as the reverse complement.
AGCTATGATCCGGTCTTGCGCCAATGGCCGGGCTGGCTGGCAGAGCTTGATTTTGACACCCGGCTTTTGCCCGAGGTGGTGCCCGCAGGTGTTCAGACGGGCATTATCTCCACCCGAATGCAGGCTCGTTTCGGTTTTGGGCCCGATACAAAGGTGATTGCCGGCACAACAGACGGCTGCGCCGCTTTTCTGGCAACCGGTGCAAGCCAGATCGGCGCAGGGGTCACCTCGCTGGGCACAACCCTTGTCATCAAGCTGCTCTCAAACCATCCGATTTTTGCGCCTGATTATGGCATTTACAGTCACAGGATTGGTGATCTCTGGTTGGCAGGCGGGGCCTCCAATTCCGGCGGAGGGGCATTGCTGCGCTATTTTACATTGCAGCAAATGATTGATCTTGAAGCACACATGCAGGCCGATCTCCCCACCGGATTTGACTTTTATCCGCTGGCTGGAACGGGCGAGCGCTTTCCTGTCTATGATCCGCAAATGCAGAGCCGGGTCAGCCCGCGCCCCGATTCGGACGCTGAATTTTTGCAGGCTTTGCTGGAAGGCGTCGCCAATGTCGAAGCGCGCGCCTATCACCGGATGAGCGAACTGGGTGGCCCGAAGTTGCGCGAAGTGTTTACAGTGGGCGGCGGCGCGCATAATGCGGCATGGAGCAAAATTCGCGCGCGCAGTCTTGGCATTCCTCTGCGCCCGCCTTTCAGCGAGGCCGCAGCCGCAGGAACAGCTCGCCTTGCATGGCGGGGGTTGGGCCTCACATGACATTACCAGGCCATATTGCAGGGTTGAGTGCCACGCTTGACAGGTTCGATGCGTATTTTCTCGACCAGTTCGGGGTATTGCACGATGGCCGCACCTTCTATGATGGCGTTGTCCACGCACTGAACCATCTGCATAATGCCGGAAAAACATTGATTGTTCTCACCAATTCCGGCAAACGCGCAGGCCCGAACCTGGCGCGTCTGGTTGAAATGGGCATCTCGCCCGGCGTGATTCATGCGGTTGTGAGTTCCGGTGAGGTGGCATGGCACGGCATAAGCGGCGGGCATTTGGGCCCCCCCTTTCATGCCGGAGGCAAAGCCTTTCTGGTCGGGCGCGACCACGATGATTACGGACTGAACGAACTGAACCTTCAATGGGCGCAAAGCCCGGAGGATGCGGATTTTATCCTGATTCTGGGAAGCAATGCGCCGAAAACATCGCTGGAGGATTATGCCCGCCTGCTGTCATCGACGGCCAGCCGTGCGATACCCGCCCTGTGCGCCAATCCGGACAAATGGATGTTGTCGAACGGCCAGCTTCTTTTTGCTCCGGGTGCTATTGCTGATATTTATCAATCACTTGGCGGAAAGGTGACATTCATCGGGAAACCCTATGCAATTATATATCAACACGCACTGACCTTGTGCGAGGGCATCAGCAAAACGCGCATTCTGGCTGTGGGGGACAGTGTTGAGCATGATATTCGCGGCGCCTGTGATTTTGGCATTGCTTCTGCGCTTGTGCGCACAGGTGTTCTGGCTGCATGGGCTGACGACGAACTGGACCGGCTTTATGAGCGTGAGCAGGCCACACCGGATTACCTATTCACACAATTTCGATGGTAAATTCACCAATGAAAGCCGTTTACGATGACCGATAAAGCCCCGACAACGCAGCCCTTTACTACATCCGAGCTTGAAAAGCGCCAGTCCATTATTAACGCATGTCTGGAGATGAACCAGACCGGCCTCAATCAGGGCACATCCGGCAATATCAGCCTGCGGATGGATAAGGGCATCATCATCACCCCCACATCGCGGCCTTATGCCACCATGAAGCCAGAGGATTTGGCATTTTTACCCTTTGAGGCACCTTATGGCCACTATACAGGGCCATTTCGCCCCTCCTCCGAATGGCGGTTTCATTATGATATTTACGCTGCGCGACCGGACGCAGGGGCCATTGTTCATGTGCATTCCACCTATGCCACCGTCTTATCCATGTTGCGCATGGATATTCCGGCCTGTCATTATATGGTGGCGGCTTTTGGCGGGCCGAATATCCGCTGTTCGGATTATGCGATTTTTGGCTCCAAAGAACTGTCTGATCTGGTTGTGAAGGCGCTGGACGGGCGCTCCGGCTGCCTTATGGGCACGCATGGCATGGTCACCTGTGGCCCAAATCTGGAAAAAGCCATGTGGCTCGCCGTTGAGCTGGAGACTCTGGCCAAGCAATATTATCTTGCGCTGCAAATCGGCACGCCGGTCATCCTGCCCGATGAGGAAATCGCGCGCGTGCAAAGCCGTATGCGGGACGGATATGGCATCTGGGGCGACACAGCCTGACAGGACCTCAGGCTGCTGACTTCATCAATTTATAGCTTATGGAATCAATCAGCGCCTGAAAGGACGCATCAATTATATTGGCGGATACGCCCACTGTGGACCAGGTTTCACCCGTAGAGTCGCCAAATTCGATCAGCACGCGTGTGACCGCATCGGTGCCGCCCTGGAACACCCGAACACGGTAATCCAGCAATTCAAGATCATCGATATATTTCTGATATTTGCCCAGATCCTTGCGCAGGGCCAGATCCAGCGCATTGACCGGCCCCTGACCTTCGGCGGCGGAAATCATCACCTCACCATCCACGGTGACTTTCACAATCGCCTCAGATACCGCGACAAATTCGCCTTGCGCATTATAACGCCGCTCGACATTGATGCTGTAGCGCTCCACATTGAAATAATGCTTTACATCGCCCAGCACGCGCTTGGCTAGCAGCAAAAACGAGGCATCTGCCCCTTCATAGGCATAGCCAAGAGCTTCCTTTTCCTTCACCTCGTCCAGCAGGCGGGCGAGGCGCGGGTCATTTTTTGCCAGAACAACGCCTAGCCGCTCCAATTCGGAGAGAATATTGGATTTTCCGGCCTGATCGGACACCAGCACGCGGCGCTGATTGCCCACCGATTCAGGGGCGACATGCTCATAAGTGCGCGGATCCTTCAGCACAGCCGAGGCATGAATGCCCGCCTTTGTGGCAAAAGCGCTCGCGCCCACATAGGGCGAGTGGCGGTTGGGTGAGCGGTTCAGCAGTTCGTCCAGCGTATGGCTGAGCTTGGTCAGACTTTTGAGCTTATCCAGCGAGACGCCGGTCTCGAAATGATCGGCAAACTCGCCCTTCAGCAGCAGTGTCGGAAGAATGCTCACGAGATTGGCATTGCCGCAGCGCTAGCCAAGGC
>DAIMHB010000264.1:0-3880 GCA_036723545.1 Beijerinckiaceae bacterium | reverse complement strand
TTTTTGAAGGGCAGAGCTTATTTATGTTTTCTCTGCCCTTTACTCTGCGCCGGGCAGTTCCTATCTCCTCGTCAGCTGTTAGCACTCTTGCTTTTGAGTGCTAACAGATTTTCCAGCCAACCGCCTCCCGTGACAGGGGGCATTCAGGGACTAGAGAAACCATGAAATTTCGTCCATTGCACGACCGTGTCGTTGTTAAGCGCCTCGAAGGCGAGGAAAAAACCAAAGGCGGGATCATCATCCCGGACAATGCCAAGGAAAAGCCACAGGAAGGCGAAGTCATCGCCGTTGGCCCCGGTGCACGCGATGACTCGGGCAAGATTGTTGCTCTCGATGTGAAGGCTGGCGACAAGGTGCTGTTCGGCAAATGGTCCGGCACCGAGGTCAAGATTGATGGCGTGGATCTCCTCATCATGAAGGAATCCGACATCATGGGTATCGTCGGTTAAGTCTATTCCTCTTTTCAACTGAAGAACCCTCAGGTTCAGGAGATATAATATGTCCGCTAAAGACGTACGTTTTGGTTCTGATGCACGCGACCGCATGTTGCGCGGCGTTGATATTCTGGCAAATGCTGTAAAAGTCACCCTTGGCCCGAAGGGCCGCAATGTCGTCATCGACAAGGCCTATGGCGCACCGCGCATCACCAAGGACGGTGTGACCGTTGCCAAGGAAATCGAGCTTGAGGACAAGTTCGAGAACATGGGCGCCCAGATGGTGCGCGAAGTGGCCTCCAAAACCAATGACACCGCTGGCGACGGCACCACGACCGCAACCGTGCTGGCGCAGGCCATTGTTAAGGAAGGTGTGAAATATGTCACCTCCGGCATGAACCCGATGGACCTGAAGCGTGGTATTGACATGGCCGTTGCAACAGCCGTCAAGGACATTCAGAGCCGCTCGAAGAAGATCAAGGATTCGGCGGAAGTTGCGCAGGTTGGCACCATTTCGGCCAATGGCGACAAGTCCATCGGCGACATGATTGCCAAGGCCATGCAGAAGGTTGGCAACGAGGGCGTGATCACTGTTGAGGAATCCAAATCGGCTGAAACCGAACTCGACGTTGTCGAGGGGATGCAGTTTGACCGTGGCTATCTCTCGCCCTATTTCGTCACCAATTCTGAAAAGATGATTGCAGAGCTGGACGACGCTTATATCCTCATCCATGAGAAGAAGCTCTCGTCGCTTCAGGCCATGTTGCCTGTGCTGGAAGCTGTTGTGCAGACCGGCAAGCCGCTCGTCATCATCGCGGAAGACGTGGAAGGCGAAGCCTTGGCAACTCTGGTTGTCAACAAGCTGCGCGGCGGCCTGAAAGTGGCGGCTGTCAAGGCTCCGGGCTTTGGTGATCGCCGCAAGGCCATGCTGGAAGATATTGCTATCCTCACCGGCGGCACCATGATTGCCGAAGATCTGGGCATCAAGCTCGAATCCGTCACCCTGAATATGCTGGGCCGTGCCAAGCGCGTGCGCATTGACAAGGAAAACACCACGATCATCGACGGCGTTGGCGCAAAGGATGACATTGTCGCCCGCGTGTCGCAGATCAAAGCGCAGATCGAAGAAACCACCTCGGACTATGACAAAGAGAAGCTGCAGGAACGTCTGGCCAAGCTGGCGGGCGGTGTTGCCGTGATCCGCGTTGGTGGTGCGACCGAAGTGGAAGTCAAGGAAAAGAAGGATCGCGTGGACGACGCTCTGAACGCAACCCGTGCGGCCGTGGAAGAAGGCATCGTTCCGGGCGGCGGCACAGCGCTGCTGCGCGCCAAGGTGGCTGTCAGCGCCCTGAAGAGCGACAATGTGGACGTGCAGTCCGGCATCAAGATTGTTCTGAAGGCTCTGGAAGCCCCGATCCGTCAGATCGTGGACAATGCCGGTGTTGAAGGCTCGATCGTGATCAACAAGATCAACGAAAACAAGTCGCAGACCTTCGGCTACAATGCCCAGACCGAAGAATATGTCGACATGATCGAAGCCGGCATCATTGATCCGGCCAAGGTTGTGCGCACCGCGCTGCAGGACGCGGCCTCTGTCGCCGGCCTGCTCATCACCACCGAAGCCATGATTGCCGACCGTCCGAAGAAGGACGCGGCACCTATGGGCGGCCCCGGCGGCGGCATGGGTGGCATGGGCGGCGGGATGGACTTCTAAGACGTCCATCCGCTCGCCCAAAACCAACAACTCAAAGTCCGCAACAGCGGACTTTGATGCGGCGGGATGGATTTCTAAGACGTACATCCGCTCGCCCAAAATCAACAACTCAAAGTCCGCAACAGCGAACTTTGATGCGGCGGGATGGTCTCTCAAGCGCAGCTTAGAAACATCCGCTCGCAGCCTGCACAATTCCCTCGCCCCGTTTACGGGGAGAGGGATAGGGTGAGGGGCATAATGCAAAAAACAAAAGGGTCGCCATTGGCGGCCCTTTTGTATGTTAACGGCAAGCCGATAATAAAATGGGCATATAGACTATAATCAGCTTTTTTAACCTCCACGAACATGCTGTTATGGCTCAATAGCTTGGCTTCACGTGAAGTTGGGCAGGCATCTTGCGATCCTGACAAGGCTGGTTGTATCCGGATGTGACGATCAAAGACAACTCAGGGTGTAAGGTTGCGCTTATGGCTGAAATTTACTTCGGAATGCCGTTGAAAAGCCGCGCGGTTGCCAAAGACTGGACCCTCGTCAGCATGGTGCTGGACAATACGCTGCGCTCCATTTTCGCACAGACCATGCCAGACATTGAGGTTCTGATTGCCTGTCATGACGAACCTGTCACATTGTTTGATACCCATCCCCGGTTGCATAAGCTAGTTATAGATGAGGCGGTTCCGGGTAGTCATGATCATGAAGGGCAGGGGCGGGACAAGCATGTCAAGATCCGCCGTTTGATCGCGGAGGTCTGCCGCAGAGGCGGGGGCTATCTGGTGCTGATGGATGCCGACGATCTGGTCTCGTGCCGTCTTGCCGAATTTATCCGCAGCACCAACAACCGGCGCGGTTATATTCTGCAGAGTGGATATATTCTAAACCTTGGGCGCAGATATTTCCAATATTCTGATAATTTTATCCGGCATTGCGGCTCCTGCGCGGTTTTTTATATGACGCCGGAGGATCTGGCCTTTGTGCCCGGGGGAATGGCGGAAAGCATATTTCTTACCACCCATATCGGCTATGAGGCCATGTCGAAGCGGTTGGGGCGACCCATGGATGCGGTGCCCTTTCCGGCCATGATGTATATCCGTCACCATGGTGAAAATCTGAGCGTGCGGTTCCGGCCCTGGTTCAGCATGACGCGCCTGCGCAACAGGCTGAGTGTAGTGCTGCGGCGGTTTCGCCCGCGGTTGGCCATTCCTGCCGGGGTTGAGGCCGAATTTTCTGTTCCCGCGTCCTATATCGAGGAGTGAGCGCACTGCGCATCAATGGGTAGTTTGCGAATTTGCATAGTTTGGTTTCTTTTTCAGTGTCTTTCTTGCGTGATAAATAAGGGTTATGGTTACGCTCACGTTACCCTTCAAACCTTAATTCTGTAGCGAAACGTCCGTATCACCCTCTAGATAAGAGAACAGGAAACATTATGAATATGTCTCAATCCCAATCCAATGCCGCCTTGCTGCTCGCCCGCATTCTTCTTGCTGTTTTGTTTATCATGGGCGGCTGGAGCAAAATGATGAATCCGGCTGGCGGTGCCGGTTATATTGCCTCTGTTGGCCTGCCCGGCTGGCTGATCTATCCGGCCATTGTGGCCGAGCTGGGCGGTGGCCTGCTGATTCTGGTCGGTTTCCAGACCCGTCTCGTGGCGCTGTTTATGGCGTTGTTTACGGTATTTCTGGCGCTGGTCTTTCATAATTATTTCTCGCTGGCGGCCGATGACAAGATGTATATG
>DAIMHB010000263.1:0-3884 GCA_036723545.1 Beijerinckiaceae bacterium | reverse complement strand
CTCACAGTGTGTTTCCACCTAAAAACAGCATGCTCTAATTATTGGGATGTGACTTTGCCCAGACGACCCGCCAGATCCTGAATAAATTGCCATGCGGTGCGGCCGGAGCGGGCGCCGCGTGTTGTGGCCCATTCCAGCGCATCGGCCTCAAGTTGCTGCGGGGCAACAGACAGGCCGAAATAAGCCGCATAGCTGTGCACCATGGCCAGATAATCGTCTTGATTGCATTTGTGGAAGCCAAGCCAGAGGCCAAATCGGTCAGACAGGGAGACTTTTTCTTCGACAGCCTCCCCCGGATTGATGGCGGTGGAGCTTTCATTGTCCATCATATTGCGCGGCAGAAGATGGCGACGGTTGGAGGTGGCATAGAACACGACATTGGCCGGACGCCCCTCTATGCCGCCTTCCAGCACGGCTTTCAGCGATTTGTAGGACGTATCTTCCGCATCAAAGGAGAGGTCGTCACAAAAAATCAGGAAAGAATAGGGCGCGTCGCGCAGCAGGGTCATCAGGCCAGGCAGGCTTTCAATATCCTCACGGTGGATTTCCACCAGTTTGAGGGGAGGCCTGCCCCAGCCTGCACATTTCATATTGCAGGCGGCATGTGCGGCTTTGACCAGCGAGCTTTTACCCATGCCGCGCGCGCCCCAGAGCAGCGCATTATTGGCGGGCAGGCCACGGGCAAAGCGTTCAGTATTTTCAATCAGCAGGTCGCGGACACGGTCAATGCCATGCAGCAGGACAATATCCACGCGGTTGACCTTGGGCACGGGGATCAGGCTGGAGCTTTTTGCCGCCCAGACGAAAGCATCCGCACTGTCAAAATCGGGTGCGGCGGCGGGCTGCTTTCCATTTTCCAGCGCGTTGGCGATGCGGTTGAGAATGCTGAGGAGGTCTGCAACGGGAAGCGTATCAGTCATGATTCTTCTGTGGGTGTGAGTTGGATCGGAGCTGCGCAAGACTATTGGCCAGCCGGACGAAATCATGCACCTCGATTTCCTCGGCGCGCAGATTGGGAGCAATTTCAGCCATTTCGAGCAGGGTGTTGGTGTCCGCGCCAAGGCCTTTCAGGGATTGCCGCAGCATTTTCCGCCTCTGACCAAAAGCAGCCTGGGTCACCTGGGATAGGAGTTTTCCATTGCAGGGCAGCGGGGCTGCACGCGGAACAAGCTCGACAATGGAGGATGTCACCTTGGGCGGCGGCGTGAAGGCACTGGGCGGCACATCGAATAAAATGCGCGTCGTGCAGCGCCAGTTGCACAATATGGCCAGACGCCCGTAATCGACGCGCTGTTTGGGGGTTGCAACAATACGTTCCGCGACTTCGCGCTGAAACATCAGGGTGAGACGGTCAAACCATGGCGGCCAAACCTCTGACTCAATCCATTGCACCAGCAGGGCTGTGCCGATATTGTAAGGCAGATTGGCGCATATACGTTTGGGGCCTGCAACATGCGCTGTCAGGGCGGCAATATCTGTTGTGAGCGCATCCCCTTCCACATAAGACAAGCGCCCGTTGCTCACAGACTGGAGTTGCGCCAGTGCGGGCAGGCAGCGCGGGTCCCGCTCTATGGCGATGACGCCCGCTGCCCCTTCCAGCAATAAGGCGCGGGTGAGCCCGCCCGGGCCGGGGCCGATTTCCACCACGGTCACGCCGTCCAGCGGCCCGGCGGCACGGGCGATTTTGCGTGTCAGATTGAGATCGAACAGAAAATTCTGGCCGAGCGAGCGCTGGGCATTCAGATCAAACGTCTCCACCACGTCACGCAGTGGAGGCAGAGAGCTGACATCCTTCATGCTGGCCAGATGTTCTGGGTCAATGCGATGCAATTCCATCGGTGGTGGTATTGACATTGGTGGTTTTAACCTCTGCCCCGCCCAGTGTGCGCAAATTCAGCTGGAACAGGAAGGTCTGGTTCCGGGTTAAAGTGCCTGTGCCCGGATCCAGCAGGGTGGTGACATAATTCAAGCTGAGGGTGGTGCATTCGTCGCCATAGGCGATGCCGACGCCGGTTGCCGCAACCGAGAAGCGCGGCGCCGTGGGCACAAGTTTCCAGCGCGCCAGATCGAACACAACCTGCCCATTCACCGACCAGCTGTCCGTCATTTTATATCTGGAGGACAGGGCCAGACCTTCACGCCAGTTGTTGAACCCGAGCAGGGATTGCGGCGCATAGCGGCCATAGGAAACGCTGGAGGACACAGGCCCTGTATTGAAATTGGCAATCAAATCAAGGCGCTTGGTGGCCCAGGTGGCCTCATCGAAGCGGCCTTTGGCAATGAAGGACACCAGCGAGCTGGGTGAGAAGGCAACTTTGCCAATATAGTCCGACTTTGCGGTCTGGAGGCCGGAATCCGCGCCCGTATTGGCAACATCATAAGCGGCAAACGAGTTTTCGCCCGCAAGCTGGAACGATTCGCCCGCCATGACATTGGCAAAGCCGCCCTTGTTGAAGGCCATTGTATATTGTGCGCCAGCATTGAGGCGAACACCGCCTTCCGAGCGGTCATAGCCGGAAAATTTATTCCAGGCGAAGAGATTTGTATCGTCGAACACCAGACTTTGCGCATCCTCATTGGGCATGGAGCCAACGGCCTGTTCGTTCGGGCGCACAATGACCTGTGCAATGGGCTCAATGGTATGGGTTGCCCAGTCTGTTTTGGCAACGAAGGGATAGCGATATTCCAGCCCAACAGCGGGCATGGCCCGTCCGGCCAGCGATTGGCTTTTCGAGAAAAACGCCGATTGCGAGGCATTGTTTAACGCATAGCCACCATATTGCACGGAGTCGAATGTCGCACTTTTATTCAGATCGAGAGCAGCCAGATCAACCCGTCCATAGACAAAGGGTGTCCAGACCTCACCGATCGGATCCACAAGTTGTTTGCGCCAGTCGAATTCGGCTGAGAAGCGTGTTGTATTGCCGGCCATGCCGCGCAAAAGGCAGGTATCACGCGAATAGAGGCCGCTCGCATTGGGTTTGCACACATCGTAAAGACCATAGACACTGTCGGTCAGATGTGTGCCATTGGCAGCCGCAACCGTGGACTGGAACGCCGCAGCCTCACGCGAAATGCTGGTCATATTCACATCAAGGCCAAGCTCGCCCCCCAAAAGGCCATATTTCTCTTTCGGCAGGTCAATCGTTTTGTGATAATCCATCACAGGGGCGGCAAGGGGCAGTTCTTTCTGATAATCCGTGCTGGAGAGGCCCTGAAAGGCATAGCCGCGCAGGTCAAAATAAGCCCGGTCGCTCTGGCCATGCAGATAGGCCGTTGAGGTGGTTTCTTTGAAATAGCTGGCCGCGAGATTTTCCGCTGGCACATTGAAATCGCTGTAAAAATATTTGTCTGTGGCAACAGCAATATTCCAGCCGAAGCTCCAGTCCGGATTGATTAGAAATTTGCCATTGCTTTCCAAAGAGCCCCGGAATTTCAGATTTCCCGCGCCATTGGGGGATGAGGCGAAATCGCTGGGCTTTGCCGGTGAAATTCCGGATATACGCACATCATATTCGCCATGCTCAAGCCGGTGGCGCCATTGGGCTTCGCCAAAAAAGCCCTGGCTGCTCAGGAGCATCGGCATCAGGGTCAGGTCATAATTGGGCGCCAGATTCCAGAAGAATGGCACAGACATACCAAAACCGAGTGCCGATTTATCAATGAAATGCGGGCTCAGAAAGCCGGTTTTGCGCTCAACGGTCGAGTCGGGAGACGAGAGATAGGGCATCCACAGCACGGGAATCCCGAACACTTCAATCGTGGCCTGTTCAAAATAGATCATCTGATCTTTTGAATCATGAATGACGTGAACCGCATGAACCTGCCAGACCGGCGGGCGTTCGGGGTGGTCTTTACACGGTTCGCAGGCCGTGTAGCTGGCC
>DAIMHB010000262.1:0-3884 GCA_036723545.1 Beijerinckiaceae bacterium | reverse complement strand
CACCGGCACGAAGGCGCTTTGTGTATCCAGCGCGGACAGAAGGACAGAATCTGGCAAAGTGGGCCGATTGTGCCAATTTGAGCTGAATTTTCCATCCTCTCCTATATAGGAAAACGTCAGTGCGAAGGGCAGACGCGCCAGTTCCACGGGGTCTTGCCATTGATAAACCCCGCGCAGAGGCTCTCCCGGTTCAATATGTACATGGCGGCGCACCAGTGTGGTGTGGTCAGAGGTTGTGTCCAGTGAATAATGCACCAGTTCCATGCCAAATTCCGGCCGCACGGACAGGCGCGTGCGCCAGAAGGTGAGGCTGGTGGCTGTGCCCTCGAACAGAATGGCCTGATCAGAATTGGGCGGCGCGCTGGCCTCGGCTGCGCCAAGATCATCCATGAAACGGTCAAAGCCAGCGGCAAGGGCCTCGCTGGTTTGCAGCGTGCCAGCAGCATGATTCCACTGGCTGAACCATTGCGCGGTGAGAGTGGCCAGACCCAGAACCACAAGCCCGGCCAGCGCCAGCGCAACAATGGCCTCAATCAGGGTAAAGCCGCGCGAAGCCACCTTCATGTGCCTCTCCTGCGCATAAAACGGAGCGTGGTGAGCTGTAAACTTTGCCCTGTGGGTGTGGCTGCGGTGATGGTCACTTCAAGCGGGACAAACAGCACCGGCGAACTCGCGTTTAGGGGGCCGATATTTTGAAATTCTGGCAAAATATGCGCATCGGCCTGCCATATATACATGCTGGTGGCGCCGCTGTATCGGCCCGGCGCGATATGGTCGGGCGCAGGCAGATCATGGGCCGCCAGAGTCAGAACCCTGAGCAGAACACTGCGCTCCTGTGCAAATTTCAGGCCGCGCAGGGCCGAGGCATAGAGCCCGGAGATGGCCGCAATCGTTACCGCTATAATGGCCAGCGTGACCAGCGCCTCGAACATCATGAAGCCGCGCGCAAGGCGTCGGCCCTGACCATTTTTAACGGGCGGCAATGTCTGTGCCTCCGGTAAGCCAGTTGACATGCACGGTATAGCTCATGCCGGGGCGGCTCAGGATCAGCGTGCCGCCGCAGGACATGCCGCTGGCAAAAAAGACAATGGCCGGTGCACCCACCGCCTTGACGCAATCTTGGGCCAGTACGCTTTCAAACAGGATATCGTCAGGCAGGCGCAGGTCGCGCTGGCCCGATCCGGAATGCACCCGCCGCGCGTTCACATCAATGCGGGTGGCCATGGTGCTGTGGCGCAGGATAGCCGTGCTGTGGTCGGTCTGCAACAGTGCGGCCAGTTGCAGGGCATAGGCCTCCAGCCGTGGGCGCGTGGTTGTTCTGGACCAATGGGGCAGAACCAGCGCCGCAACCAGCCCGAAAATGGCAAAGACCGCCAGAGCTTCAATCAGCGTGAACCCCCGCGTGCTGGCGGGTGCCGCGTTGGCTGTGGCCCTTGTCCTCAGACCTTGGGGCATATAACGGGTCATTTTGCCCAGCTGGTGATGTCGGCGGCGGTGCCGGTTCCGCCTTCCTGCCGGTCAGAGCCTAGAGATATGATGTCATAAGGGCCATGCGGACTGGGGGAGTGGTAGATATAGGCGGTGCCCCACGGGTCGTTCGGCACAGTGCCGGTGCGCAGATAGGGCCCGTTCCAGTTTGGCAGGGTCTCAGGCCGGACGACAAGGGCTTTCAGGCCTTCGCTGGTGGTCGGGTAGCGGCCTGTGTCAAGGTAAAACAAATCCAGCGCGCCGGAAAAGGCCTGAATCTGGATTTGCGCGCTTTTGACCTTGGATTCTGAAAAATAATTGAGCACACGCGGGCCAACGAGGCTCATCACCAGCCCGATAATGGCCAGAACCACGAGAATTTCCACCAGCGTGAAACCGGCCTGACGATGACGGCGGCGGGATGCGGCCACCGGTGAAGCGGAATGAAAAAGCGCCATATCAATACCTTATTGCACAATCTGGTTGATCGACATCAGAGATGTCATAATGGAAACAATCAGACCGCCCACAAGCGTGGCGATCCCTAAAATGGCGGCAGGGCCGATGAATCCGACAATCTGCTCCAGCCGGCGTTCAAGTTTAAGCTCGTAAAGTTCGGCCACCTTGCCCGACAGCATGGCGACCTCGCTGGTTTCCTCGCCCAGCCGTATCATATTTATGGCCAGAGCCGGCAGGCCCGTGCCGGGCAGGGCGTCGGACAGGCGTTCGCCCTGGCGCAACTGCTGCTCAGCCTTGCCCAGATGTTGCCCGCCGCCTATATCGGCCATGACGCCGTCCAGAAGGTTCAGCGCCCGGTTGAGCGGCACGCCATTATGCAGCAGCAGGCTTAAAGCACGGCAAAAACGGGCGGTGTGGTAGGATTGTGCCGCGCCGCGCAGCACAGGCAGGCTGAACAGGCCGCGCCGCAACGCCTGCCGTATCGCTTGATGGCGCCAGCCCAGCATAAGGAGAAGCAGGGCAAGGCTGGCCAGCGCCAGCATGGCATATTCATGTGTGGTCAAAACATCCGAAACAGTCAGAAGGCCAGCCACGAGCGGGTCCAGTTTGGCATTGAAGTCCCGCAGAATCGCGCCAAACTGTGGCAGCACAAAGGTGAGAAAAAACGTCAGAACCGCACCGGCCGCACAGAGCACAAAGGCCGGATAGCGCAGCGCGTCGGTGATTTTCCGCCGCAGCATTTCGTTGCGCCGACTGTCCTGTGCCAGTGCGTCCAGCACCTGTGGCAGGGCGCCGGAGGCCTCGCCCACTTTGACCAGCGCCAGATACATGCCGGGAAACAGGTCGGGGTGATGGCTTAACGCGGCCGCAAAACTCTCGCCCGATGTGACTGCGGCCAAAATGGCGCGCAAAACCGGCACCATGCGCGCGCCCGCAGTGTCGCTCAGCAGCAGGGTGAGGGCTCTGTCGATCGGCGCTCCCGCATTCAGCACAAGGGCCAGATCGCGTGAAAAGCTGCTCAATTCCTCCGCCGTCGGTTTATGGCGGGTCAATCTGACCCAGACGGAACTTTGCGCCGCGCCGGAGATGTCCGCCGGTGCGCTCTCCGCCATAATGATTTCGATGGGCAAGAGGCCGAGATAGTCGATCCGGCGGGCCACCTCGTCGCTGTTGGCGGCGGATAGGGTGCCGCTGACCTCTTCGCCGCTGTGAGTCATGGCCCGATAGGTGAAGGTGTTCATCTCAGCGCACCGTCGTCAGGCGCAGAATTTCATCGACGGAGGTGATGCCGGCCCTGCATTTGGCCAGCGCATCCTCGTTCATGGTGGTCATGCCCGCCTGGCGCGCCGGAGCTTCTATATGTTCAAGGTCCGCATTGGCGCGTATGGCGCGGCGTATGTCCGCATTGACATCGAGCACTTCAAAAATGCCGGTGCGCCCCTTATAGCCCGTGCCACCGCAGCGGATACAGCCCACCGGCTCGCAAATGCGGTCATGGGGCCTCAGGCCGATTTCACGCAGGCGTGGCTCGCGATGGAGGCGGGCCTCGTCAATCTGGGTGTGCTTTTTACAGGATTCGCATAAAATTCTGACCAGCCTTTGCGCCACCAGACCGCGCAATGTGGATTGCAGCAGGAATGGCTCCACGCCCATATCAGCAAGGCGTGCAATGGCCGCCGCTGCCGTTTCCGTATGCAGCGTTGTCAGCACCAGATGGCCGGTCAGCGCCGCATGAACGGCAATATGTGCGGTTTCCGGATCGCGGATTTCGCCGATCATGATGACATCCGGATCTTGCCGCACAAAGGCACGCAGCGCCTGCGCGAAAGTCAGGCCAATGGCGGGCTTGACCTGAGACTGGTTGATGCCGGCAATTTCATATTCAATCGGGTCTTCGATGGTGAGAATTTTGCGGCTGGGCTGGTTGAGCAGGCTCAGCGCCGCAGCAAGTGTGGTGG
>DAIMHB010000261.1:0-3906 GCA_036723545.1 Beijerinckiaceae bacterium | reverse complement strand
AAACCATTCTGGCCGAGGAAATTGAATCGGTTTTGCGGCCTGTGGCCATTCCGCTGGAGATCAGCGCCGCACAACCGCATGTGATTCTGGTGGTCGGGGTCAATGGCTCTGGCAAAACCACCACCATCGGCAAGCTGGGCACCAAATTTTTAAGCGAAGGGCGCAAGGTGACACTCGCCGCCGGGGACACATTCCGCGCCGCAGCGATTGAACAGTTGAAAATCTGGGGTGCGCGCATGGGCGCCGAGGTTATCGCCCGCGAACAGGGCGGCGACGCGGCCAGTCTGGCCTTCGAGGCCTATAAGGCTGCCCAAGCCAGCGGTGCCGATATTCTGATTATGGACACCGCCGGACGCCTGCAAAACCGAAAGGAGCTGATGGACGAGTTGGAAAAAATCGTCCGTGTGCTCAAAAAGATCAATCCTGAGGCCCCTCATTCGGTGCTGCTGGTGCTGGATGCCACAGTGGGGCAAAATGCGCTGTCACAGGTCGAAATTTTTGGCCGCACTGCCGGTGTCACCGGCCTTGTGATGACCAAGCTGGATGGCACAGCGCGCGGCGGCATTCTGGTGGCCATTGCCGAAACATTCAAACTGCCGATCCATTTTATCGGGGTTGGCGAAGGCGCCGATGACCTCGAACCCTTCGACCCGCGCGACTTTGCCAGAGCCATAGCCGGGCTGGAGCAGGAGGGTTAAGGCTTTTTGCGTGTTCGAGGAGCCTCTTCCCGCGCTAACCACGCACCAAATCCAGCGCGCCAAGGTCATGCACCCGTGCATCGCCGTCTTTCAAGCCACGCCGCAGCGCGGAAATATGCCAGCCCTGCGCCGCCTTCTCGATCGAATAGACATGATAGGCCGCCAGATGCTGCGGCGAGCCGGGCACAGCCGAGGCCGAGGCCACACCGACAACCGGCACCCCCCCGTGGGGGCCAGGCAGAAAATGCACCGATTCCCGATGGTTATGGCCATGAATAATCAGGTCAGCGCCATAGCGGGCAATGATTTTCTCGAATTTCGGCGCATCCATCAGCCCGCGGCCAAAGCGCGCGCCAATTTTATAGGGCGGGTGATGAATCATCACCACGCGGGCCATGTCCTTCAGTTCAGGCGCGCTCAGAAGCCGCGCGAAGGCCGCCATCTGCGCCTTGCCCAGCCGACCAGAGGCCAGAAACGGGGCTGTCGGCACACCGGAGCACAGGCCGATCAGCGCCACCGGCCCGCGTATGCGCAGATAGGGAAAACCCACCCCCTCCGGCTTATCCGGCTTCATCCATGCGCCGAAATATTCATCCACAAGGGCCAGATTGCTGCGCACATAAACATCATGATTGCCCGGCACAAAGCTCACATCCGCCGGGGTGCCCAGCGTCTCCAGCCAGCGCCGTGCGGGCGGAAATTCGGCCCGCAGGCCAATGTTGAGAATATCGCCGGTCATGGCGCAATGATCCACCTGCTGCGCCCGCATATCCGCCACCAGCGCCGCCAGAACCTTCATATCATGAATAAGATAGCGGCCATTGTGCCAGTTGAGAAAACCGGTGAGGCGCTTGCCGAACAATTCGGCAAGCCGGGGGCGCGGCAAAGGCCCGATATGGGCATCAGAGAGATGGGCAAGGCGAAAAATCATATTCTCTTTTGACCAGCCTCGCCCGTCAGGTCAAGCAGAGCCGATGAGAATACCCACGGCAAAAACAATGACACCGCCCAGCACCACCTGAAATGCCGCCTGCAGGAAGGGCGTATCCATAAAGCGGGCGCGGATATAGGCAATGGCCCAGAGTTCGAAAAACACAATCACACCGGCAATGGCCGTTGCAATCTGAAACGCATCCAGAACCATGCCGCCAAAATGCAGCGCCCATGAATTGGGCACCAGATAGGGCAAAGTATGGCCGATGCCGCCCAGAGTGGTCATCAGGCCGGTGATGAAGCCGCGCATCCAGGGTGCGCCGCGGCCGGTGAGAGAGCCGTCATCCGACAAAGCCTCGGCAAAGGCCATGCTGATCCCTGCCCCTACCGACGCCGCAAGCCCCACCAGAAACGTGTCCCAGTTGTTATGCGTGGCAAAGGCTGCCGCGAAAATCGGCGCCAGTGTCGAAACCGAGCCATCCATCAGCCCCGCCAGACCGGGCTGGATATAGCGCAGCACGAAGGCGCGGCGGGCGGTGGCGGCCTCCTCATCATGGGCGCCTCCGGCCTTCAGCTCCTCTGTAAGCTGATTGGCCTTTGACTCATGGCCACGCTCGATATCGGCCAGATCATTGAACAATTTGCGCACCGACACATCATGGCTCTGTGATGCAGCTTTATCATAAAAAGCGGCCGCCTGATATTCCATCAGTTCAGCCTCCTGCCGCATCCGCTCTAATCCAAGGTTTTTGGTCAGCCAGAACGGGCGGCGCTTGGGAAAGCCCTTCACATCCTCGCGGCGGATGGGCGGCAAATTCTCGCCAAATTTTTGACTGTACATATCGAATAACATCGAGCGATGGCCACGCTCCTCAGCCGCCATATCCGTGAAAATGGCCGCAGAATGCGGATAGCTCTCGGCCAGCTCATCGGCAAACAACTGGTAGATACGTGAATCCTCTTCCTCATTGGCAATGGCCAGCGCCAAAACTTCGCGCTCGGTGAGTTCTGCTAAACCCTTCATGAGGAGGCTCCTGTTTATCTTGATCAAACCGTTTAATTTAGAACTTTTCTAAACTAGGGCAGTTGCTTTGTCCAGTGCTTTTGCGGCAAATGAGGTTTTACGCACATATGATGGTGACACTCTCAATGCATCCACAGCTTCGGCACAGCCTGTTGACCCGACTGCGCACCCGTGTGGTCCACACCTATTTCCGCTTTTCACGCGGGCTGACCATGGGCGCACAGGGCTGTGTGCTGAATGATCAGAACCAGGTTTTTCTTATACGCCACACCTACATTCCCGGATGGCATTTTCCCGGCGGCGGCGTGGAAACCGGCGAGACCATTCTGGAAGCGGTCACAAGGGAGTTGCAGGAAGAGGGAAACCTGTACCTCACCGGCGCACCGCGGCTTTTCAGCCTTTATTTGAACAGAGCTGTGTCAAAGCGCGACCACATCGCACTTTTTATTGTGCGTGATTTTGTCCAGTCCGCGCCGCGCATGGGCGATCATGAAATTGCCGAAGCGCGGTTTTTTGCCCTAAATGACCTGCCGGAGACATTGCATTCGGCCACACGGCGGCGGCTGGATGAAATTCTGAACAACAAGCCCCCCTCTGCCCTCTGGTGAATTTTATGCTATAGGGCATCATCCTTTTTCTGAAGATTGACGAACCATGACCGATTTGCGCCTGACCCTCTCGCCTGAAAGCCCGGACGATGCCGAAGCCGTGGAAAAGCTCAATGAGCGCGCCTTCGGGCCGGGGCGGTTTGCCCGCTCGGCCTATCGCCTGCGCGAGCATAATCCGCCGGATCTGTCTCTCTCCTTCGTGGCCTATGTCGGCACCATGCTGGTGGGTTCAAACTGCATGACGCCCATCCGTTGCGGCAGCCATCCAGCGCTTCTGCTCGGCCCGCTGACCGTTGATCCGGCCTTTCGCCAGCGCGGCATTGGCGCGGCGCTGATTAAAGCCTCGCTGGAAGCGGCCACGCTTCAGGGCCACAAGCTGGTGCTGCTGGTGGGGGACGAGCCCTATTATAAAAGATTCGGGTTCAAGCGTGTGGCCCATGGCTGCCTGACTATGCCCGGCCCGGTTGATCCGCGCCGGTTGCTGATGTGCGAGCTGGTTGAAGGCGCGTTTCAGGGCGTGAGTGGTCAGGTTTCGGGCGCTTAGAGTTTTTTGCCTTTACACGGAAACGTCTCCCTCTCCCCGCCATGGCGGGGAGAGGGTTGGGGTGAGGGGCATTTATCATTCCAAGCCCCTCATCTTAGT
>DAIMHB010000260.1:0-3944 GCA_036723545.1 Beijerinckiaceae bacterium | reverse complement strand
ATGATGAGCGGAGACGGGCTGCTGGTGCGCCTGCGCCTGACCGGCGGCGTCTTGAGCTTTACCAACGCGCGGGCGATTGCAGGTGCGGCAGCACGGTTTGGTAATGGCAAAATCAGCCTGTCCGCACGCGCCAATTTGCAACTGCGCGGGGTCAGCGTTGAAAATTACCCGCAGCTGATTGCTGAATTGCAGGCGCTGGGGCTGGTGGGGGACAATGCGCAGGCCGAGGCCGTGCGCAATATTATCGCCAGCCCCTTGCCGGATGGGCTGGTGGATATTGCGCCTGTTGTCTCGGCGCTGGATGCGCGCCTCGCCACAGATGAAACGCTCTGGGCCCTGCCCGGCAAATTCGGCTTTGCCATATACAATGGCAGCACTTTACCGCTGGGCGATGTGTCCGCTGATGTGCGGTTCGAGGCGGTTATGACACCGCAGGGCGCGCGCTTCGGGCTGGTGCTGGCAGGCGCGGAGCAGACCTATTTCGGCTTTTATACGGCGGCGCAAGTGCCAGATATAGCGGCGGACATAGCCAGAATGTTCATCACCGCACAGGCGCAACATCCGGCGCTCAAACGGATGAAAGATTGGGTCAGGCTGGAGGGCGATGCAATCACCGCCCTGCCCCCCGCCCTCATGCTGAGACTCTTGAAGCATGAAGGGCATGAGGCGCCTCTGCTGCACCTTACCCCCCGCACGCCGCAATCCACCCCGGCATGGCACCAGATTTTAGGCGCGCAGAGTGGCTTTTATGGTGTGGCGGCGCCATTCGGCCTGCTGGATGCGTCAAGCCTGCATGATCTCGCCGAGACGGCAGAAGCTTCCGGCGCGCGGGACTTGCGCCTGACGCCCTGGCGGGTGATTTTGGCGGCTTACCCTCACCCTAACCCTCTCCCAAAGGGAGAGGGGATTGGTGAGGAAACTCTCCCAAAGGGAGGGGGGATTGGTGCGCGCTATTCCCTCTCCCTTTGGGAGAGGGTTAGGGTGAGGGCAGGCTTCATCACCAACCCCGCCGACCCGCGCCTCTCTATAGCGGCCTGCACCGGTGCACCGGCCTGTTCCAGTGGCGAAACACCCGCGATGGCGGATGCACAAAGACTTGCACCGCTCTTTGCAGGCGCGAATCATGTGGCGCTGCATGTGTCGGGCTGTGGCAAGGGCTGCGCCCATCCGGGCAAGGCTCCGCTGACTCTGGTGGGGCGCGGCGGGCTTTACGATTTGATTGAACATGGCGATACAAAAGCCACGCCCATCCGCACCGGCCTTGCGCCCGCGCAGCTGCCTGAAATTTTGAGCGATATTATGAGGATACAGTCTTTTGATGCATGATTATATTAAAGATGGCGCCGAGATTTACCGCCGTTCCTTCGCGCTGATCCGCGCCGAATCCGACCTTGCGCGCTTCACACCAGAGGAGGAGCGCGTGGCGGTGCGCATCATCCATTCCTGCGGCATTGTCGAGGCGGCGGCCGACATCGCCTTTTCGCCCGATGCCGCCAAAATCGGCATTGCCGCGCTGGAGGCGGGTGCGCCCATTCTCTGTGATGCCAAAATGGTCGCCAATGGTGTGACCCGATCCCGCCTGCCCGCCCGCAATGCTGTGATCTGCACGCTGGATGAGCCTCAGGTGCCGGGCCTTGCCGAAGCGCTGGGCACAACCCGCACCGCTGCGGCCATGGAGCTGTGGCGCGACATGCTGGCCGGTTCGATTGTCGCAATCGGCAATGCGCCGACCGCGCTTTACCGCTTATTTGAGCTGATGGATGAAGGAATGACGCCGCCTGCTCTTGTCATCGGGATGCCGGTCGGCTTTATCGGTGCGGCAGAATCAAAAGAGGCGCTGATGCTGGACGGGCGCGTGCCCTATATTGTGGTGCGGGGCCGCAAGGGCGGCAGCTCCATGACAGCGGCAGCGGTGAATGCGCTTGCCAGCACGAAGGAATGACAATGAACCCTGTTGGCCGCCTTTATGGCATTGGTCTTGGCCCCGGCGACCCGGAATTGCTGACACTGAAAGCGCTGCGCCTGCTGCAAAGTGCGCCGCATGTGGCCTATTTTGCCAAGGCCGGGCGGCGTGGCCATGCCCGCACCATAGCGGACCCGCATATTCGGACCGGCACGCATGAAATTGCGATGTTTTATCCGGTGACGACTGAAATTCACTTTACCCAAGCCGATTATAACCGCCAGCTTGCCAATTTTTATGAAGAGTCGGCCGCCCGTCTGGCAGCGCATTTAGGCGCGGGGGAGGATGTCGCGCTGATCTGCGAGGGAGACCCGCTGTTTTATGGCTCCTTCATGCATCTCTACATCCGGCTGCGGGATCAGTTTCCGGTGACCATCGTGCCTGCTGTCACTGGCATGTCCGGCTGTTGGAGCGCTGCGGGTGAGCCCATGACATGGGGCGATGATATTCTCACCGTTCTGCCCGGCACATTGAGCGCCGAAGCGCTGAAAACACGGCTGCAACATACCGATGCGGCGGTTATTATGAAAATCGGTCAGAATTTTGCCAAGATAAGAGCAGCCATTGCCGAATGCGGCCTGCTGGAGCGCGCGATTTATGTCGAGCGCGGCGCGATGAAAGACGAGAAAGTGGTGCCATTGGCGCAAAAAGATGATGATGCGGCACCCTATTTTTCCATCATTCTGATTCCGGGCAACGGACGCAGGCCAGACAACGGACAAACAGAATGAGCGGCAAACTTTTCATCATCGGTCTTGGCCCCGGCCCCGCCCACTGGATTGTGCCGGAAGCCATAGAGGCGCTGGAACAGGTCAGCGATATTATTGGTTATGGCCCCTATGTCGCGCGCATTGCGCCACGGCCAGACCAGACCGTGCATGGCAGCGACAACCGCGTGGAAATTGACCGCGCCGTTCATGCGCTTGAACTGGTGCAGGCCGGCAAAAAAGTGGCTGTGGTGTCGGGCGGTGATCCCGGTGTGTTTGCCATGGCCGCCGCTGTTCTGGAGGCTGTCGAGGCCGGGCCACAGACATGGCGGGCGCTGGATATTCACATTGTGCCGGGCATTTCGGCCATGCAGGCGGCAGCGGCACGGCTGGGCGCGCCGCTGGGTCATGATTTTTGTGCCATTTCTCTGTCGGACAATCTCAAACCCTGGAGCATCATCGAAAAGCGGCTTATGGCCGCCGCGCAGGGTGATTTTGTCATTTCGCTGTATAATCCGGCTTCAAAAGCCCGTCCCAACCGGATTTTTGAGGCCTTTGCCCTGCTGGGCATGATTAAAGATGCCGACACGCCGGTGGCCTTTGCCCGCGCCGTGGGCCGCCCCGACGAGCAGCTGCATCTCACCACTTTGGGCGAGGCGGACCTCAAGCGGGTGGATATGAGCACGCTGGTCATCATCGGCTCCTCCGAAAGCCGCTGGATTATCCGCCCGCAAGGCGCGCCATGGTTGCTGACTCCGCGTTCCTATGGGGCTGCATCATGAACCGCCAGCCAGACCAGAACATCCGCGATGCTGTGCGCCTGTGGACAGGCTTGCGGCGCGGGGCGGCGAATGAGAATGACCGGAATATTGAGCGCGCGCGCCGCCTCGATTTTGGCATAGGTGGCGCCGCCGCCGGAATTTTTGGTGATGATAAGGTCAATGTGCTTGCCCCGCAGCAGGTCGCGCTCATCGGCAAAATCAAACGGCCCGCGCGCCAAAATCAGCCGGTGCTGCGGCAAGGCGGCCAGTCCCGGCGGCGGGTCTATGGTGCGGATGATATACACATGCTGCGGATAGGCGGCAAAAGGCGCGATGTCCTTGCCGTGGCTCAGAAATATGCGGCGCGGCGCGGTGCCAATGGCGCGTGCGGCCGCCTCAACACTCTCCACCTCATGCCAGTCATCGCCGGCCTCGGCCTGCCATGCGGGGCGCGAGAGCTGCACCAGCGGCACGCCCATATAAGCAGAGGCAAGTGCCGCATGGGCAGACATC
>DAIMHB010000259.1:0-3947 GCA_036723545.1 Beijerinckiaceae bacterium | reverse complement strand
ACGACGACCTGCGCAACGGCGTATGGAAAGGCACGATCTTCGGAGCCGCACCCGGCGATGTGATGATGCATGTGCCTTACGACAAACGCATCGAAGAAAAAAATGATCGTGTTGTTGTGCTCTCGCCCTATCACACGGACGGGCTGGCTCTGGCCGTTGACCCAGACAAAGCCAGCGAAGCCATTGATTTTTCAGTATTTCTGAAAGAAAAAGTGGCGGTTGATGTGGGCACACTCAGCGACCTTGTGCTGATTTCCGCCTTTGACCAGAAGCTGGTGCCCAATATTGTGCATTTCCGTGGCACGGAACGGGCAGCGGGGGCCTATGAGCGGGGCGAGGTTGCAGGATTTTATGGCGAGGCTTCAACCGTCGAATCTCTGGCCAAAAAGAGCACGCGCCCGGTGGCCATTGTCTATCCGAAAACGCGCCTCAAACAGAACTGGCAGATCGGCATGGCGGTGCGCAGCGATTCAAAAGATCTCGGCGCCAAGCTCTCAGAGCAAATCGCCCGGCTGGAAGATTCGGGTGAGATGGAACGCATTTTTGCCCGTTATGGCGTGAGCTGGAAAAAGCCGGCCTCGGCACAATAATATCGCCCGGATCTCACGGGCTGCAGAATTCGTGCGGCGGAAACCCGCACGATGAACATAAAAGATGAACCCGCGCCAAGCGGGTCGCGCAACACTGAATTGGGTTAAACTGGGAGGACAGAATGTTCACAAAAAAAATAGTCAGTATGATTTCGCTTGCGGCCCTGCTGACGGCAGCCAGCATTTCGGCCCGCGCGGCGGATGTCACCGACGAAATGATTTTAAAGGATGCCACCACCCCGACATCGGTGCTGACCTATGGTTTGGGCCTGCAGGGCCAGCGCTTCAGCCCGCTCAAGCAAATCAACCATGACAGCGTCAAGGGCCTGGTTCCGGCCTGGTCCTTCTCCTTCGGCGGCGAAAAGCAGCGCGGTCAGGAATCGCAGGCCATCGTGCATGACGGCATTATTTATGTCACCGGCTCCTACAGCCGCCTCTATGCCATCAATTCCAAAACCGGCGAAAAGCTCTGGCAATATGACGCCCGTCTGCCGGAAGGCATTCTGCCCTGCTGTGACGTGGTCAACCGCGGCGCTGTCATCTGGAAGGACAAGGTCTATTTCGCCACGCTGGACGCGCAGCTTGTCGCGCTGAATGCCAAAACCGGCAAACAGGTCTGGAAAAAAGAAATCGACGATTTCAAGGGTGGCTATTCGGCCACTGCCGCACCGATGATCGTGCCCACCAAAGCCAATGGCACCCTGATTGTCACCGGTGTGTCGGGCGGTGAGTTTGGTGTTGTTGGTCGTGTCGAGGCGCGCAGCGCGGAAACCGGCGAACTGGTCTGGGTTCGCCCTGTGCTCGAAGGCCTGACCGGCACCTATAAGGGCCAGCCCACCACCATGACCGGCAAAGCCAATGAGAGCTGGCCGGGCGATATGTATAAGTTTGGCGGCGGCGCAACCTGGCTTGGCGGCACCTATGATCAGGACACCGGCCTTGTCTATTTTGGCACCGGCAATCCGGCCCCTTGGAATTCGCATCTGCGCCTTGGCGACAATAAATGGACGGCCTCGCGCATCGCCATTGATCCGGAGACCGGCGAATTCAAATGGGGCTTCCAGACCACGCCGCATGACGGCTGGGACTTTGATGGCGTCAACGAGCTGATTTCCTTTGACCTCAAAAAGGACGGCAAGACCATCAAGGCCGGTGCCACCGCCGACCGTAACGGCTTTTTCTATGTGCTGGACCGCACCAATGGCAAGTTCATCTCGGCCATGCCTTTTGTGAGCAAGATCACATGGGCCAAGGGTATCGATGAAAACGGCCGTCCGATCTATAATGACGACAACCGCCCGGGCGACCCCACCAAGTCTGAAGACGGCAAAGCTGGCAAGGAGGTCTTTGCAGTTCCCTCCTTCTTGGGCGGCAAAAACCAGATGCCAATGGCCTATTCCCAGAATACCGGCATGTTCTATGTGCCGTCCAATGAATGGGGCATGGACATTCACAACGAGCCGGTGGCCTATAAAAAGGGCGCAGCTTATCTGGGTGCGGGCTTCACCATCCACACCATTTTCGACGATCATATCGGCTCGCTGAAAGCGATTGATCCGGCCACACAAAAAATTGTCTGGGAATATAAGAATAAGGCTCCGCTCTGGGGCGGCGTTCTGACCACCGCTGGCGGCCTTGTGATCACCGGCACACCGGAGGGATATCTGAAGATATTTGATGACAAAACCGGTGAAACTCTGTGGAGCTTCAATGTCGGCACCGGCATCGTCGCACCGCCGATCTCATGGGAAGAAGATGGCCAGCAGATGATTGGTGTGACAGCCGGCTGGGGCGGCGCTGTGCCGCTGTGGGGCGGCGATGTCGCCAAGCAGGTCAAGGACATCAATCAGGGTGGTTCGTTCTGGGTGTTCAAGTTGCCCGCCAAGACCGCCGCAAACTGAAGATCAAGGCTCCGGGGCAACCCGGAGCCTTTTCCTGTTAAGATTATGTTTTGCTTGGCAAACCACCCTATGATCCGGTAGACTTGGCCATGACCCGCTTTTTGATTGTTGACGATCATCCGCTGTTCAGCGAGGCGCTGCAAAGTGCCATTCGCCAGATTGACTCTACAGCAGACATGTTTGAGGCCACCTCCATTGATGGCGCGCTGGATGTCATTGCTGCCCATCCAAGTTTTGATCTGGCTTTGCTTGATCTGTCCTTGCCCGACGCGAATGGCTTTTGCGGCCTGATCCGCATCCGCACCACCTATCCCAAACTGCCGGTGGTGGTGGTGTCCGGCTATGAGGACCCGGATCTGATCCGTGAGGCGATTTCACTGGGCATCGCCGGTTATATTCCGAAATCCACCCCGCGCAAGGAACTCAACTTCGCCATCAGCGAAGTGCTGGCAGGCTCTATTTATATTCCAACAAAATTTTTGGCCCTGACCCATGCGTCGGGCGGCGAAAGCAACCTCCATGCCATTCTTAAACGCCTGCGTGATCTGACCCCGCAACAGCTCACAGTGCTCGAAATGATCCGCGATGGTTTGCAGAATAAGCAAATCGCGCATGAGTTGAAAATTGCCGAAACGACGGTTAAGGCCCATGTCTCTGAAATATTGCGCAAATTGCAGGTTTATACGCGCACAAAGGCCGTGATCGAAATTGCCAAGGTCAATTTTTCGGAAATGCGGGCGAAGCATTAACCCAGCAGATACGCCATAAGCGAGCGCAATTCGGCAGGCTTCACCGGTTTGCGCAAAATCTCCACGCCAATCTGCGCCGCCTCAGCAGAGGCCTGGGGCGAATGATCGGCGGTGACAATCAATGCAGGCACCATTTTGCCAGCATGAACCTGAATGGCCCGAATCACATCAGAGCCGCGCTCACCATTATCAAGCCGCAAATCCGCGATGATCAGATCCGGCTTTTCGCCCGTATGCTGCAGCTGCGCCAAGGCCTGCGCTGTTGAGGCTGCGGCCAGAACACGGCATCCCCAGCGCTCCAGCAAAGCGGTCATCGCCTGCGTGACAGCCATCTCATTTTCAATGAGAATGATCCGCGCGCCATCAAGCCCATAATGCACCGGGCTCATGATCATGTGCATCCGCGAGGGGCTGACACCTGCACGGGCATCAAAGGGAACAGACACCGCAAACACCGACCCATGCCCGACCCGCGAATGCAGCGTGACGGGATGCTCCAGCGCCAGCGCCAGACGCCGCACAATCGACAGGCCCAGGCCGAATCCGCGATGCTCGTTCGGCGCACCTGTCCCGCGTTTGAATTCTTCAAAGATTTCCTCGCATTTATCCGGAGGAATCCCTGGCCCCGTATCCACAACCTCGATGCGCACCTGCGTTCCACGTTTTCGGTAGCCGAGCACAACCCCGCCCTGCGGCGTGTAATAGAG
>DAIMHB010000258.1:0-3952 GCA_036723545.1 Beijerinckiaceae bacterium | reverse complement strand
CCCTGAGCCGCCAGCCCCGCCACTATCCGAACCCGAACCGCCGCCGCCGCCACAGGACAAACCGCTGAACCTGACACTCATCGGCACAATTCTTGAGCCGGACGGCACAAACAAGGCTGTTTTGCGGGATATCAACACCCAGACCACCCTCATCATGAAGTCCGGAGACGTGCATGAGGGCTGGACTTTGAGCGAGATTCACGCGCGGGAGGTCATTCTGAAGGCCAAGGGCCAACAGACCCTCATCACCTTCGCCAAGCCCGCACACACCATTTCAGTTGAACAGAAGCCCTTGAAAAATTAGGGCCTGCGCACTCAGGGTGTATATGTAAACAGTCGGAGGCCGGTGCCTGTGCCGCTGGCGGTAATGACAGAAACATTGACCGTGCCGAGGCTGTTCGCAGGTGTCACCGCCGTGATGGTCGTGCCATTGACAACCGTAAAGCTGCGTGCGGCTGTATTGCCAAATTTGACAGCCGTCGCGCCTGTCAGACTGGTGCCGGTGATCGTCACCGAAGTGCCGCCCGCAGTGGGGCCACTGCTGGGTGAAACCAACGTCACCGTGGATGGACTGCCGAAATGATTGACAAGATTGGCGACATTCACAGAGCCCAGACCGGTGGCAAAATTCCAGCCTTTCCCTGCTTTATAAGCCGGTGCATAAGCACTGTTTGAAGAGGACAAAACACCATAAGTGCCAGAAGGACGATAGCAGTTCACGGTTCCTCTGCATGGCGCATCAATATCGCCCGCCGTGACATTGTTGAACACGCAGGTACTGGTGCCTGTGCCACCTATGCTGCTGCTGGTGGGGCATGAAGGGTTGCCGCTGAGCCCGTATTCAGTTGCAGCCAATGTATAATAAACAGGATTTGGATTGCCTTGCGCAGCTCCGGAATGCGCGTTCACCAGCGCCTGAACACCCGCCATGATGGGTGAGGCAAAGGACGTGCCCCCTGCGCCCGACCATGTATTGGGCCGCCCCGTGCAGGCAACACCGCCATTGGCCGTATCGGAATAACAGAACGGATACCAATGGTTCCAGATACCATTGGCAGCAAACATGGATACATCCGGCATATCACGCTTTCCATCCGCAACAATGCCCGCAACGCCGCTCTGCCAGCCCGGTTTTGCATTATAAAGGCTCGGGCCGCCGCTGGCTCCGCTATTGTTGAGCAAGCCATCTCTCTGGGCGGTTCGGGTGTTGCAAAACCCATTGGCGCCATAGGTGACGGAGGAGCCACTCACATAGAGCGCCAATATTGTGCTGGCACAGGAATTGTTCCACGGGATTTCAGGAATATAAGATTTGGCCGAGCCAAATGCAGGCGTATTTGTGCTGTTCCAGTAGGTTGATGTCATGCGAAGTGCCGTATCATAAAAATCTGTCCCGCCGACAGACACATTATACGGGCTTGAACCTATGCCATTCACAGCAATACCATGCGTGACATAAGAAACATCCCCATCACAAACCCCGGCCAGCTGATCGCCTGAAGATACAAAAATTGACCAGCCTTCCGCCGCGCCCTGCTGATAAAGTCTGTCATAGGCCGCAACCGCCGCAGAGCCCATCGACGATTCACATTCACCATAGCTGATGCTCATAATGGCTGACGGGGTTGCGCCGCTGACCAGATTTGAAATGGCGGCATATAATCCGTCTGGTTTATTGGCGCATGTGGCCATGACTATGGCTGCATTGGGGGCCACAGCGCTGGCATATTCCGCGTCCAGAATGGCCTCGCCATCGTCCCCGTTCACGCCCGGATCAGCGCAGCTCATGGTGCCCGTGGGGTGAATGGTGGTCAGCGTTGCTGATGTATATCCCGAAAGGCCGAAGGTGGAGCGGAACTTGGTCCAGTCGGCAGTGGTATATAAATCCGTATCCTCAATGAGGTAGATCGTCTGTCCCTGACCCGTGTTTCCGCCATTGAACACAGGCGTAATATTGTAAATTGTGGCCAGATCCGGCGGCGTAACCAGATATGTGCCGCCACCGGGCGTATATTGGCTGTCTATGGGATTGGCCAGAGGCACTGCATTGACTCTTGGCCGAACCAGGGGCTTCGGTTTGAAATCATGCAGGCCCTGCACACCGGCCATAATGCCGGAAAACGCCGCCGGAACCACAGGATCACTCATATTGGCAATGTGATGAATGCCATTGACCTGAAGATTGTGAATTTGGGTGTGGAAGGCCGCCTCAACCTGACTGGCCGTTCCCGACACGTCGATTGTCATTCCGCTGTCGGCAACACCATTGATGACAAAGCCCTTGCCTTGCAGCCAGGCTTTAACCTGCTCAATATCCTGCTTGTTCGGGCCAAAATGCTGGCCGATCTGCGCCGGGGTGAGCCATTTGTGAAAATTGACCGAGTGGGGATCATATTGGCTGGCAATAAAGGCTGTAAAGGCCGCCTCCACTTCGGGGCTGCGCTTCAGATTGAAGATCAGATGCTCAAGTTTCAGATTCGCATCCACCGCGCCGCGGTCATTGTCTGAATTGGCCTCCGCCCGCGTATTTCCGGCCAGACGGGCGGTGACCGATTCGGAGAAAACCTGCTTGATCGTCCGGCTTGCGGGCAAAAGCGCATAGTTTGGAAGATTCTCGATGCTGACCTCTGCGGCAGCCGCCGGAGACAGAAGGAGTGCCTGCATGTCAGGGCTATGGCAAAAAATGCCGAACATAATCAATGCAAACACATTTAAAAATCTAAAATGAGTCACAATAATCCCCAACATAAAATTCATAAAAAATAGGATCGGCACCACATAAACCAGCGGGCGTCTCAATCACAACACCACAATTTTTACACCTGTAACCGCTGCGTTCAGCAATAATCTGATGCGCAAAAAAATTATATCCGCACATTCATCCAACGCTCAATATTCCTAAATCAGGAACATGGGTTTTTAATGGCGGAATATCATGATTCAGACTTATTTTAGTGACCTTAGCCCCCCGCCGACACGCACAGCTTAAAAGGGATCATTCAGGCTTTTTCAGCAGTTCCAACTCTGTTTTGAGCAGCTGTGTCTGTTCGGCCAGCACAATATTTTGCTGATTCAGCACCTGATCCTGTTTCAACAGACCCTGCATGATTTCTTCCTGCCGCTGCAGCATGGCCAGCAGTTCATGGTAAATTTTTTTCTGCTCATCATAGGATTGACTCAGCCGTTTGTGATCGATGCGGGCGCGGGCCTCGGCATCCCGTCCCAGAATATTGGTGCCCACCAATAATAAGGGCAGCGACCAGAGCTGAACCCAGTTGGACCAATAGAGAAACGACTCCTGATAGGGTTGAAACACCGCAAACGCTGGCAGCAGGCCGTAGATCATGAATATATAACAAACAGTCATGGTGCCGAAGGCCTTTGTCAGCCATACAGCGGTGGATTCATTCAGTTGACGGATCTGGCTGAACATAGACATGGCCTCAAAACCCAATATTCCGATCTGGATACCACAAATATGCCGGACAACAATCACATCATAAAGACACCCGCTTGACCAGACACCGGCCATGCACACATAAATGTCGGGCTGCGGACCGTTCTGCGGTAGATTCGAAATTTCAAAACAATTACAAAAATTTAATGATTGTCATTCATCAATTTTAAAATTTATCTATGCCAGAACCTAAGGTGAGCTGAATGGTTTTCACCCCACAGCCCCACCCATAGGCCTATCTATAAGCAACTCGCCTCATATTACGGAGTTCAGCCATGATCTATCCGCATTCGTTTAAAATGATTTCTGCGGGTCTGTTATGCCTTAGCCTCGGTGCCTGCATGACAGCCCCGCCTGCAGGCCCATCCCTGATGGCCATGCCGGGCAAAGGCATCTCCTTTGAAGCCTTCCAGCGCGATGATGCCTATTGCCAGTCGGCAGCGCTGAATTCCGTGGGTGGAAAATCTCCGGCTGAAACCGGCAATGAGGCCGGTG
>DAIMHB010000257.1:0-3977 GCA_036723545.1 Beijerinckiaceae bacterium | reverse complement strand
ATTTATATGTATATTAAAAATAGGAAATATCATGAATCTGAAAGAACTAATATGGCGCGGTATTCAAATATTTTTAGGTATTTTGAATGTTGCAGTTATCACTATGTTCTTTGTAGCAATTTGGCGTGCACATGAAGTTGATCGATTTGGGTTGAATCAGCTAATATCATTCAGTATGCTTTTTCCAACTCAAGGACTCGAATATAAAGACTTTATTGGCATAGTGCTCACGGCATTTGCCGTTATGATTGCTGTGCTGACGGTTTTTCTGGCTGTTGCTGCGGTTTGGGGATATAGTTCTATCAAAGATGGCGCTCATGAAATGGCGCAAAAAACGGCGACGACAGTGGTTAGGGATGAAGCAATTCCTGAAGCCAAAGCTGAAGCTGTTCGGGTTGCTATGGAGTTGCACACTGGTGGTGCTTTGAGTAAATTTGACAAACTTGCAGGTGAAGCTTCAAGCGTAGTTGATTATGGGACGGCTGAGGCAGGGGATGATCATGGTAACTGAGCACGATAATAACGAGCTTCAAGATATTGTGAGCAGTTTTGCGCGTTCTGCACCTGTGAGCGTCTATGATTTGGCCAGCCGACTTGATCTAGACGTTGTAACTGATAACAGCTTACATAAAAATATATCGGGCAAAATTGCTCGCCAAGACGGCGGGCGTTATCGTGTTACTTTAAATGGGTTGCATTCAAGAACTCGTAGGCGATTTACTTTGGCGCATGAGATCGCGCATTATGTTTTGCATCGTGACTTGATCGGTAACGGAATTGAAGAGGATGCTCTCTATCGTAGCGGAAAAACCAATGATGTTGAGCGTGAGGCGAATAGATATGCAGCTCAAATTCTGATGCCCTGGCAGTTGGTTCTGGGAAAATATGTGCCGGGTAAAACAACTGCGCTTGATATTGCGCGTGAATTCGATGTTTCG
The DNA here is from genome assembly GCA_036723545.1 of Beijerinckiaceae bacterium. Lineage (GTDB taxonomy): Bacteria > Pseudomonadota > Alphaproteobacteria > Rhizobiales > Beijerinckiaceae > JANXSV01. The sequence goes on along the minus strand of DAIMHB010000257.1, from coordinate 3,039 downwards.
CTGGCTGTAGCAGAAATTCGCCTCAAAGAACTTCAATACGCCTTATCGATGCTGTGAAATTTGATAATGAATAAACCGCCCCCACCCGGGCGGTTTTTTTGTGTCTGCATTCGCTTACTCTTTCGCCCGTTCAATACTTCCCCTTCTCTTATCTTTAACCGAGGCTCTCATGTCTTTTTTCTCCCGCTTCTCTCGCGGGGCGCCTATGCGCGCCCAAAATCTGTATGTTTTGATGCAGCGTGAGGAAAAAGCCTCGCGCGTCGGGCCATTGCTCTCGCTCTATTCACTGGGGCGGCCAAAATGGACAGACCGCAATTATGCCGCGCTGGCACGCGAAGGCTTTGAGAAAAATGCTATTGTCTATAGCGCCGTGCGTATGGTGGCAGAGGCTGCCGCCTCTGTGCCCTGGCTGATGTTTGAAGGGCGGCAGGAGATCACCAGCCACCCGCTGTTGGACCTGTTGCAGATGCCCAATCCGCATGAGGCGGGAACAGTGTTTCTGGAAACCCTGTTCGGCAATCTGTTCATTTCCGGCAATGCCTATGTCGAGGCGGTGAGTCTCGATGGCAATCCGCGCGAGCTTTATGCGCTGCGCCCAGACCGGATGCGCGTGGTGCCCGGGCGCAATGGCTGGCCTGAAGCCTATGAATATTCTGTGGGATCAGACAAGGTGCGCTTTGACGTGGGGCAGGGCTTGTCGCCGATTTTGCACCTCAAATTGTTCCATCCGCTCGATGATTATTATGGCTTTTCGCCGCTTGCGGCGGCGCAAATGTCGATGGATGTGCATAATGCCGCCTCCGGCTGGAACAAGGCCCTGCTGGACAATGCCGCCCGCCCATCCGGCGCGCTGGTTTATAATGGCCAGAATGGCGCAACGCTGTCGCAAGAGCAGTTTGACCGCCTGAAAGCCGAATTGGAAGAGTCCTATGAAGGCGCGCGCAATGCCGGCCGCCCGCTGATTTTGGAGGGTGGGCTCGACTGGAAACCCCTGTCGATGACGCCGAAAGATATGGATTTTATGCAGGCCAAAGCCACGGCTGCGCGGGAAATTGCGCTGGCTTTGGGTGTGCCGCCCCTGGTGTTGGGCTTACCCGGCGACAATACCTTTGCCAATTATCAGGAGGCGAACAAGGCTTTCTGGCGTCAGACTGTGATTCCGTTGATCGCGCGCACGCAAAAGGCGTTCTCCACATGGCTTGCCCCCGTTTATGGCACGGATTTGCGGCTGGATTATAATGTCGACCGGATTGACGCGCTCAGCTCTGACCGCGCCGCCGAATGGACACGTCTGGATAATGCCAGCTTCCTCACACAGGACGAAAAGCGCGAGGCCGCCGGTTATGGCGCATTGCCAAAAGCCGCTGGCGGGGCACTTGCATGATGGATGTGACGCAAAGCTTTATTGAGCGCGGCGATCTCGCGCATCTGGCATTGTTTTTATGGGCCAGCGGTGCCTCGGCCCTGCTGGGCTATGTCTTGAAGGAGCTGGCCGCCGCCAACCGCCGCTTTGACGAGCTGGTGATGGAACTGGCGCGCTTCAACCACCGCTTCGGAGACGAAAGATGACCCGTAAACCTGTCAAAACCGGTTTAAAAAAACGCGATGTGCTGATGGTGAAATATGCCGACCCGAAAAAGGTGATCCGGCGTTTTGTCAAGACCTTGGAAAAGCTGGGGCAGCAGCAGAAGGGTACGCCCCCGCCAGCAACCAGCCTGAACCGCCGTTGAATTTTGAATGCCCGCCATGTGCGGGCTTTTTTTATGGAGAAAGCGATGGCCGCAGTGTCGGAGATGAGGGCGCGACTGCCCGTTTTTGAAACCAAACGTGCGGCGGTGGCGGTGGCGGCGCTCTCGCAGGCGGGAGCGTTTGAGGGCTATGCCAGCCTGTTCAATGTGGTGGATCTTGGCCGCGATATGGTGCTGCCCGGCGCCTTCCGCGATAGCCTGAAGGCACGCGGGGCGGCGGGGGTTAAATTGCTCTGGCAGCATGATGCCGCGCAGGTGATCGGCTCATGGCTGTCGATTGCGGAGGACGGCAAGGGCCTGTTTGTGCGCGGGCAGCTGAATCTGGACGTGGCGAAAGCGCGCGAGGTCTATGCGCTGATGAAAGAGGGGGCTGTCGATGGCCTCTCGATCGGCTTTCGCACGCAAAAATCGGTGACGGACCCCGCCACCGGCGTGCGGCGGCTGCAAAAGGTCGATCTTTGGGAAATTTCCATCGTCACCTTCCCGATGTTGCCCAATGCGCGGGTGTCGAGCGTGAAATATCTCGATGCGAAGGCGCGGCTGGCGGCGGCGATCGAGCGCGGCACCACACAAATTGCGGCGCAAAACGCCCGCCGCGCGATGGATGTGCGCCTCACCCGCGCCATTGAGCGCGGCACGCAGTTGATGGCGCGGAAATTGTTTAACCCCGACCAGCCGCGCGACGCGTTGGGCCGCTGGACAAGCGGCGGCGGAGGAGGGGCTGCGGATGTGTCGGGGCAAATACCTGTCGCCGCGCAGCAAGCCAAGCCGATTCAGCTTGCGCTGAATGATACAGGCTCAATGTCCGATGCAGGCATATTGCCGGTTCAGCCTGCGGGGGCGATCGGCACAGCGCCGGACGGGACGCCGATAGGTGACGGCGTACTGCATGGAGGTGCAGGTGCGAATGTTGATCTTGCCGCTTCAACAAAAAATCCGGACTATGCTGCACGAATGCTTGGTTATGACAGAACTACATTTGGAGACATGATTCATGCCTTTAAAAAATATTACGTTATTCCACCAAATGGAAATTTAATATGGCATGATGATGGTTCGACATATTATAATGGTAAATATATAGATAATTTTCATAATTGGTGAATTATCTATATTTTGATATGAAATATAAGAGGGTATTATGGCTTCAAATAAAAATATTCACAAATTAGCATTTGCATCAATTAATATTTATTCTGACGAGTTAAATCCTGTATTCTGGACACATTATTTTGGATTTACACCTGACATGAGTTTTAAAAAAGGTGAATCATTTGTTAACCACAAAGGG
>DAIMHB010000256.1:0-3985 GCA_036723545.1 Beijerinckiaceae bacterium | reverse complement strand
TGTTTATGCCGCAACTGCAAAATGCGTGTTTCTAAATCTATCATGAGACGCTCCAGATTAAGAGCACATGTATGGGAAGCCATTGCCCCTCACCTTGAGCCCCCTCCCCGCCATGCAGGGAGGGGGAGACAAAGCCCTACGCTTATGCTGTGCCGAATTTCAGCAGCTTGATCGCGTCATAATCCTGCACACCGCCGCCCACACGCTTGGTGGTGTAGAACAGCACATAAGGCTTGGAGGAGAACGGATCCCGCAGCACGCGAATGCCCAGACGATCGACAATCAGATAGCCGCGTTTGAAATCACCAAACATGATGGGCGTGGCATCCGCAGCAATATCGGGCATGTTTTCATCTTCCGACACAGCAAAGTTCATCAGTGTCGATGAAGCCCCAAGGCTGACCGGCGGCTGCCAGAGATAATTGCCATCGGCATCCTTGAGCTTGCGCACCACACCCAGTGTTTTGCGGTTCATCACAAAGGTTGCATTCTGGCGATACCCCGCCTTCAGCGCATAGATGAAATCAAACATCACATCTGCGCCATTGGTGGAGGCAAAGGCACCGGCGGCGCCGGTATCAATATAGCCCAGCTTACCCCAGACCCAGCTTGCATTTTGCACTGTGCTGCTGGCCAAAATGCCCGTGGGCTGCGCCACGCCTGTGCCATTGATGAAGGCCGCGCTTTCCTGTTCGGCAAACACAGTGTTCACCTCTTCGGCAATCCATTGCTCAACATCAACAATGGAGTCATCGAGCAGGCGCTGCGTCGCCGCCGGCATGGCATAAAGCTCATAGGCGGGGAAAATGAGCTGTGCCAGTTGCGGCGTTGCGCCAGTCACCTGCGCCCCTGTTTCCGCCGACCAGCCTGCCGTCGGGCCCGAAATCGAATAGGCCTTGTTGAGCTGACCTGTCGAAATGCTCTGCACGGAGGCCAGCTGGCGCATAGCCGAGGCGTTGGACATGCGAAACAGAATGTCCTTTTCCACCTCGGGTGCCACCAGATAACCGCCATCAGGGCCTGAGCCTTCCGACATGTTTTTGGTGTCCAGCGCCATCAGGCGCGAGGCATCGCCATGCGCCATATAGGCGCGGAAAGCGGCTTTGCGCTCGCGGGTGGCAGGATCAATCTCTTTTTGGCCTACTTCTTTGGTTTCTCCGAGGCGTGGGCGGGCTTTTTCGAGGGCGATTTTGTCGAGGCGGCTTTTGGCTTCGTTGAGGCTGGTGTCGAGGCGCGCAAGCTTGTCTTCGGTGAGGGGGTCGACACTTTTGCGGGTTTCAATTTGGCGGATACGTTCATCATTGGTCTCCATATAATTGGCGAATGTGCGGTTGAAAGATTCAAACGCGAGGGCCGGATCGGCCGTTTTCAGTTCCATATTTTGCATGTTATGTCCTTGCAAAGACGTATAAAACAGCACAGATTGCGCTGCATCAGCCGCCAAAATTAAAATCCCGCACCGGACGGCAACAGCGCGGAATATCGTGCTCAAAAGGCACAAAAAAAGCCCCGCTCAACGGGGCTCGTGCAATGGATAAAGAAATTTGAATGTCGACTAATCCGTTATAACCTGCAGCTGATGCAGGAAGCTCTGCATATAAGTTTGTGTCTCTTGACACGAACAATGCCACTCATTAGCAATGTTGATAAAATAAAATTTGAGTAAGCGGATCATTTACGTGTCCATGCTAAAAACCAAAACAATTATCCGTTTTTGGCGTAAATGCTTCGCATTTTGTTTATATATAATCCTTGTTGCCGCACCTTTTATCGGCTCCATTTCTCATGGTGCTGCGCTTCAAGATCAAATAAATTACACAGAACATGATATTGTCATCTGCGGTTCAACACTGGGCGACCTGAACAAGGATCCGCATGACAATTCAGAAAAACACCACAGCAATGATTGCTGTGTTTTATGCACAATCGGTCAATATGCCCGCATAGCGGAGGATTCCGACCTTTCCTTTGAAAAAGCATTTCTGTCCGTCAAAAGCATTTCAAGCCCATATTTATTTGATTATCCGGCGCCAGTCATTGCCGTCTTGAACGGCGTATATCCCCATGACATCCCCGTGCGAGGCCCACCTTCAGTGGTGGTCTGATCCTTTCTCGCATTCAATCATAATCGAACCGCTATTCGTCAAAGCTACGAATAGGGTTACGTTTGGGGATATATTATGTCAAATTCATCGCTACAGGCGGCTTCCGCGCCGTCATCTTCGGCATTTTACAGGGCAGTTTGGCGCTGGCATTTTTATGCTGGCCTCTATGTTGTTCCCTTTCTTCTCATGCTCGCCATAACGGGCCTTATAATGGTCTATGGCAATACGATAGAAAGTCGTCTTGGCAAAAGATATGCAGTTGCGTCAGATGGGCAAACTGTCAGCTTGCAGGCTCAGTCTCAGGCTGCCACAGAGTCCGTGCCCGGCGGCAAGTTGAAAATGTTTATACAGCCCATCGACCCGACCAGTGCCAATGTCTTTGTAATCACGGCTGATGGCAAGGACCATGCAGTGGCCGTGGATCCGCATAATGCCAGGGTGCTGGGCCAGGTCATCAAAGACGATACCTGGTATTATTGGGCGGATTATGTTCACGGCAGCTTCTTTATCGGCAAAGCCAGTGATGGGTGGGGCGATCACCTCATCGAGGTGGCCGCAGGTTTAAGCATTATCCTTGTGATCACAGGCCTCTATATGTGGTGGCCGCGCGGCAGCATGACTTTTGCGCGTGCGCTTATACCAGACTTTTCCCGCTCGGGTCGTGTCTTGTGGAAGGAGCTTCATGTCACGGCGGGTGTTTATATCTCCGTTTTGCTGTTATTTTTTCTCATTTCCGGCTTGAGCTGGACAGGCGTTTGGGGTGGCAAGATTGTGCAGGCTTGGAGCACCTTTCCGGCTGAAAAATGGGACAATGTTCCAACATCGGATAAAACTCATGCCAGCATGAATCATGGTGCATTGAAGGAAGTTCCGTGGACATTGGAACAAACACCCATGCCCGTATCTGGCTCGGCTGCCGGCGCGAAGGGCATTGACGAAGCAATGCCTGTTAATCTTGACACAGTGGTCGCCTTTGCCCGCAGCTTTGGCTTTAACGAACAATTCCGTGTCAACGTGCCACAAGACGAAACGGGCGTTTATACCGTTTCAGCGGACTCTATGGATGCTGACACCACGTCACCAACCGGAGATCATACACTTCATATTGACCAATATACGGGCAAAATTCTCGCAGACATCCGCTTCGCCGACTATCCCTTAGGTGGCAAATTGATGGCGGTTGGTATTGCCTTTCATGAGGCAACCATGGGCTGGTGGAATTTGGCACTCAACACTGTCTATTGCCTGCTCATTATCTTGATGTGTGTTTCCGGTGTCGTGATGTGGTGGAAACGTCGGCCCGCCAAGCAATTTGGCACGCCGCTTTATGCGAAAAATTATTCCGTGCCAGTCATGGTCGTAGGAATTGGTGCCGTGCTTTGCGTTATTTTTCCGCTCTCCGGTATTGCAATCGTTGCTTTTGCCCTTATCGACTTCTTCCTGCCAAAGCAGCTGAAGCAGGCTGGACAGCAACACAAAGCGATCTGAACCGCGTCTCAACACAATTTTAATGATAGTTGCGGGCGGGATTAAGATTTGATCCCGCCCCATCGCCCTGCGCCAACACGGCATTGTCTAACAGCGTATAGGCAAGTTAAAAGAACATCGCATCTTCACCAACCAACATATCCCGCGCATTAGAAGGAACCGGAAAGCCATATCCTCCCTTCATACCATCACAAGAGAGTTGGCCTGCTGCATGATATGGACTTGTATACAGCGATATTCCGATAAATTGCAAAGCAATTTCAATGGCCTGAACAGAGTCTATTCCAGAGACGGTCATGCTCTTCACGCGAGTTGGCCACCCAATTTCGCATAAGCATGTGAGCACCTCCCCGAAAATCGGACAGTGACGGAAGCTACGATTTGACGTCAGT
>DAIMHB010000255.1:0-4008 GCA_036723545.1 Beijerinckiaceae bacterium | reverse complement strand
GACAGAGACATGATCTTTATCGCGGCTGTCCTGCATGAACAGGCCCAGCAATTCGCCGCTCGGGCCGCGTTCCCGGTAGTGAAACAAAAACCCGTCCGTTATGGGAATGAATTGTCCCGCCTCGACCACGCGGGTGAGAAAATCTGCCCGCACCTTCGTCACAAGATCCTTTTGCGTGCGGAAGCTCCAGGGCATGATCTGCAATGTCAGGGCGGCAATCAGGATCGTTGCCAGCACAGCGAGAATCATGAAGGGCTTGAGCAATATCGAGGGCGATATGCCCGCCGCACTCAGCACCACCAGCTCGCTGTCAGAATTGAGACGGTTGAGAACATAGATCATGCCGATAAACAAGGCGATGGGGGCAATCACCATAATCAGAATCGGGATGCCCAGACCGGTAATACCCAGAAATATCCAGAAACTCTGACCTTTTGTGGTCAGCAGGTCAAATTCGCGCAGGGCCTGCGTGATCCAGATGACCGAGGTCAGCCCCAGCAAGCTGACCAGAAAAGCGCCCAGACCTGCTTTCAATAAATAGCGCTGGATGATGCTCATGTTACGGCGCGCAGTCCTGCATGAGAGTCGCGCCGTCCTTGGCAGAGGTGCGGGCCAGCCAGACTCCAAGGTCATGTTTGGCGCGCGCGGTTATGGCGTGGCGCTTGGCAACAATCTTGTCATGACCGCGCAAACGTTTGCCGGTTTCAGCTTTCGGGGCTTCGCTCAGCGGTGGGAACAGGCCGAAATTGACATTCATCGGCTGAAACGACCGCGGGCCGGAGTCAATCGTCACCAGATGTCCGCCGGTGATATGGTTGAGCAATGAGCCGAGCGCTGTTGTATCGGGTGGTAGCTGGAAATCCTGCCCCAGCCGCTCCGCCGCGGCCATGCGTCCTGCGATCAGACCAATGGCGGCGCTTTCCACATAGCCTTCGCAGCCGGTGATCTGTCCGGCGAAGCGCAGCGAAGGGCGCGCTTTCAGCCGCAGGCGTTTGTCCAGCACCACAGGCGAATTGAGAAATGTATTGCGGTGCAGCCCGCCGAGGCGGGCAAATTCGGCCTTTTCGAGCCCGGGAATCATCCTGAAAATACGCACCTGTTCCGCATATTTCAGCTTGGTCTGAAAGCCCACCATATTATACAGCGTGGCCAGCGCATTGTCCTGCCGCAACTGCACAATCGCGTAGGATTTGACCAATGGATCATGCGGATTGGTCAGGCCGACGGGCTTCATCGGGCCGTGGCGCAGCGTTTCGGCGCCGCGTTCGGCCATCACCTCAATCGGCAGGCAGCCGTCAAAATAGGGGGTAGATTCCCACTCTTTAAAGCTGGTTTTCTCGCCCTCCAGCAGCGCGGCGATGAAGGCCGCATATTCATCCCTGTTCATCGGGCAGTTGATATAATCGGCGCCAGTGCCGCCGGGGCCCACCTTGTCATAGCGGGACTGAAACCAGGCTTTGTCCATATCAATGGTTTCGCGGTGGATGATGGGCGCAATGGCATCAAAAAACGCCAGCGACTCCTCACCCGTCAGTCCGCGGATGGCCTCGGCCAGTGCAGGTGAGGTCAGCGGGCCGGTGGCGATTATCACATTGTCCCAGTCGTCGGGCGGCAGGCCGGTGATTTCTTCCCGCGCGATCGTCACCAGCGGATGCGCGTGCAAAATCTGCGTCACCTTTTGTGAAAATCCGTCGCGGTCCACCGCCAGCGCACCGCCCGCGGGCACCTGATGCGAATCGGCACTGGCCATGATCAGCGAATTCATGCGCCGCATTTCGTCGTGGATCAGCCCTACCGCATTGGCGGTGGAATCATCAGAACGGAACGAATTGGAGCAGACAAGCTCGGCCAGTCCGTCGGTTTGATGTGCATCAGTGCCCTTTATCGGGCGCATTTCGTGCAAAATCACCGGCACACCGGCGCTCACAAGCTGCCATGTGGCTTCGGAGCCGGCCAGTCCGCCGCCAATGACGTGAACAGGAGACGCTGAGTGGGGTTGGTTTTTCATGAGGGGGACAATAAATCTTGCCGCGCTCAAGCGCAATCATCCCAATATTAATTCCCTGTCAGACTCGGCACTCATACAATGATTATGGCGGGGGCTGCGCTGAAAACAGAAAACGCCCGCCGGGGGAGAAACCGGCGGGCGCTTGCACAAAGAGGGAATTTTCGGGAGAAAAAACTCAACCTCTTGGGTGTTCTTGAGGCATTGAGCCTGTATCAGGCTGCGACGGACTGGCGTGCCACGCGCTCAATATCGCCGCGGCCAATGCCCAGATCGTTGAGTTCACGATCCGAAAGTTGCTGAAGCTCACGGATGGAGGCGCGATAAAGCAGCCAGGATTCAAAGCGGCTGATGAGGGTCTTGATAAACATTGTATGTCCTGTTCCGGGCCGAGCCCTGATTGAAATGGATATGAAGCACCTGATGGTGCGTTACGCGGCAGACGCGGCAACACGGGCGACGGCTTCAATGTCGCTGCGCATGATGCCAAGGTCACTCAACTCGCGGTCGCTTAATTGCTGAAGCTCCCGAATAGACAGGCGATAACGGCGCCATGACTGGAATTTCTGAGCAAGTGTAGCTAAAATCATTGGTATTCTCCTTTAGAGCATAGGAAATCCTCTGTGCTGCCCGGTTTTCTTAGGGCTTTTCTGTTCCCGTTGATATGATGTTTATGCCGGAACTTAGACAAAAGGAGAAGTGTTTATGTTGCGGTGCAGCTATGCGTTAATTGCAATTCTATGTTCAGAAAATCTTCATTTATTTTCAAATATGGCAGGTTTGTGGCGATATTCGGCTTATAATTTGACTTTATGACGTAAATTCAAAAAATATAAGAAAGTGATCTATATCATTTTGCATAACTGTCACAATGGGTGGCTAAATTTTGTGCATCGCACCAATGTGCCGTTGCGGCAGAGATGAGCCTATCAGCAGGCGAAAGTTGCGCCTGTTTGCTCGCAAAAGGTGTGGACATGCGGCGCGGGAGGCGGTCAGGCGCTGTTGGTTGTGTCCTCAGCGCCGAGTTTTTTGACCATCGCGATCAGCAGCTCGTTCTGATATTCGAGATGGCGCAGGATGACCTCAATTTCTTCTTCGGCCTTGATGTTGATATGCAGGTCATTTTCGGCGCGCGCATCGGCATGGCGGCCCTGAATATTCTGCCCCACCATGATCAGCGGCATCAGCAAAATCTGGATCAGGTTGGAGATGAACAGCCAGAGCACAAAGCCCATGGGCGGATCAAACTGATAAGGCGCAGGGGCGGCCAGATTCCAGCTCAGCCACAGCACGGTCCAGCCGGCAATAAGCGCAAAAAAGCCGAGTGTGCCGACCTTTTCGGTGATCCATATCGCCAGCCTGTCCCACCAATGCAGATTTTCGGCAATTTCCCTGTTGATATCGCGCAGGGGCTTGCGGCGCTTGCGCAGCGTATCCAGAGAGGGCGGTGGGGTGAGGGGCTGGGTCATGGGTGAACTGTCGCGTGAATGTGGTGGGTTTGCCAAGATTGGGTATTGTTCAAGTTTTGATCTATGCCAAAAATTCCTCATATACAGGGAGAGGCTCGGGGTGCAGGCTTCAAGCGTCAATGCGAATACAAGTGAAGCAATCCATCCATGGATTGCCGCGTCGGCTTCGCCGCCTCGCAATGACACCTCCTGTTTAGCTTCGCCTCCCCCCATCCTTCGAGAGCCTCAGGATAAGGGGCGGAGGGGGGCACGCCGTTCTCTCATGCCTGTTTCAGCGGCCGCCTTGCCAATACGTCTTTTAAAAACGCGCCGGTGTGGCTGCGCGGCACCTTGATAATGTCCTCCGGTGTGCCTTGGGCGACGATTTCGCCGCCGCCGTCACCGCCCTCCGGCCCCATGTCGATAATCCAGTCGGCGGTTTTGATCACCTCCAGATTATGTTCGATGACCACAACCGAATTACCCTGATCCACCAGCTCATGCAGCACTTCGAGCAGTTTTTTCACATCATGAAAATGCAGGCCGGTGGTGGGC
>DAIMHB010000254.1:0-4021 GCA_036723545.1 Beijerinckiaceae bacterium | reverse complement strand
GACAGCCCAGCGGGCAGCGGTGGGTCAGTTCGGCCAGCAGGCCAACCGGCGCAGGGGTGATAGGGCGGGTTTGGGTCATAGATCCATCATCCGTTTCTGAACCAGCCCATGCAGAAAGGCATGAACATCCTTGCGGATAAGCGCCGGATCGGCCGCAAAATTTTGGGCGAGATCCGCAATGATGGCGGTGAAACTGGCGGTTCCGGTGCAGCGCTTGAGAATTTCCACGGCAATCGCATCCACTTTCAGCACACGCTCGGGCGCGAGCAGGTTCCATTCATTGCGCACCGTGTCAAAACGCAGACGCACGCCGCGGGGTAAATGCGGGCGCGCCTCATCAGCAATGGTTTTCGTGGCAATGGTTTCCGGCACACTCATGCGACCGCCCGCACCTTATCTCCGGGCTGCCAGACGCCGGGCGGCGCAAAGCCATCGACATAGGCGCACCAAAGGCCGTCGAGCTGCTCCCACAGCACAGAACATTTGAACTCCAGCGCCGCCAGCACGGCGCGTTGCGTCTCCGGTGTGGTGGCATGGCGCAGGACATAGGCCAGCGCAAAGTCGCTGTCGCGTTTGGCCTGCACCGGACGGGCGGTGAAATAGGACAGGGTGTCCTTGCTGACAAAGCCATAATGCGCCAGCATACCGGAGACACGCTCCTGAATGATGGTGGGTGAGAACAATTCAGTGAGTGAGGAGGCCACCGCCTCCAGCAGCGAGCGCTCAGCACAAAAATGAATATAGGCATCCACCGCAAAGCGCGTGGCGGGCAGAATGCCCTGGGTTGAGATCACATAATCGCGCGAAAAGCCAAGGCTGTCGGTCAGACGCAGCCATTTTTCAATGCCGCCGACCTCGCCCCCGTCATGGCCGTCATGGTCCTCGATGCGTTTGCGCCATTCACGCCGCTGCAGCGGGTCGTCCATGCGGGTGAGAATGGTGGCGTCTTTGACCGGAATGGCGGCCTGATAATAATAGCGGTTCAGCGCCCAGGCCTGCACCTCCTCATAGGTGCAAAGGCCGGCGTGCAGCCGGTGGTGAAAGCGGTGCCTGTTGTGATAGCGCGTCGCGCCGATCTGACGCAGGGCCGCTTCCAGTTCGGCAGGGGAAAGCAGGGGTGCGTGGGATGCCTGTGTCATAGAACAACCTCCATTCCGTCATAAGCGATGGCCCAGCCTGCGGCCTGCACCGCCTGATATTCAGGCGAATGGGCAATCAGCATGGGATTTGTATTGTTGATGTGAATATATATTTTCCGGCCAATGGTGAGCCGTGCCAGTTGTGCCAGCGAACCGTTTTCGCCGCTGACGGCCATGTGGCCCATACGCGCTGCCGTTTTGGCTGAGAGGCCAAGGCGCGGCATTTCATCATCCGTATAGGTTGTGCCGTCAAAAAACAGCACATCCGCTCCATCAATGCGGGCCAGAAGCCGGTCATTCAGGCTGGCGCAACCGGGAATATAAAGAATTTTCTTGCGGCCTGAGGTGATTTCAAGCCCGATGGTGTTTTCGCTTTCCTCGCCAATGACGAGGCTGTCATCCTCCATGAACAATGGCACCTTGCCCGGCACGGCAAAGGCCTTGATCTGCGGCCCCTCGGGCAAACTGGTGATGCGCTCCAGCGCAAACGGGTGGCGGGACACGACGTCCGGATTCAAAACGCTGAACACCGGCTGGCTCGCCAGAAGATCCAGCGTTTTGCGGGCACCATAGAGCCTGAGCGGCTGCTGCTCGCGCAGATTGAGCAGGCCGGCAATGTGGTCAATATCGCCATTGGTCAGCACCACACCTTTGATGGGCGAGCCGCGCGCGCCCGTGTGCGGATGCAGGGCCGGCTGGGCGAGAATCTGCGCCCGCACATCGGGCGAGGCATTGAGCAGCCACCAGGATGAACTGTCGGTGCTGATGGCCAGACTGGACTGTGTGCGGGGCTGCACACGCGGGTCTTTGTTCCATGCCAGTTCACACACGGGGCACCGGCAGTTCCATTGCGGAACCCCTCCCCCTGCGGCCGAACCGAGCACAAGAATACGCACATTTCCACCCATGATTTTTGAATTTCGCTCTGTCTTCAGAATAACAGCCCGGAATTCTTTATTTTCAGCAGTTTTGCGCATTTCCCTGCAGGAGAATATCGCACTTTAGGATAAGACAGGAATGGCCGCCTCACCCTTTGGCCGTTACCGGATTTTAAGGCGAGCGTAAAGCTGTAAACTTACGACTTAAGGCCTATCGTCAATGTTGGGGCGATGTTCTAGCCTGTTCAAATAAAGAGCTGCGACATCCCGGCATGATACGCGGACATGAATGGGCGGAAACATGAGACTATATCTGTGACTGTGGCTGTCGGCTTACCGCGCGCCCTGTTTCTGGCAGGGGCTGTGGCAATCACGGCTTTCTATATGCGTGTTCATGGTGCCCGGGCGCAGGACGCTGTGCTGCAAAATGCTGCCCCACCGGTCAGCGAAATCCGCATTGGTTATATTCACGCGCCCCATTCCAAACTGCGCCTCTCCTTGCTGGACATGCCCGCCGACAATGACGGGCTGGCTGGCCTGCAACTGGCGATAGATGATTCCAACACCACCGGGCAATTCCAGAATCAGAGTTTCGCGCTGATCAACAGACCGGTGAAAACGCTTGAGGATGTGGCCGCTGCCATGTCCGCGCTGGCCGGTGAGAAGGTTGGCTTTGTCGTTGCCGATCTTGAGGCCGAGGCCCTGCTCAAAGCTGCCGATCTGGGCAAGGCGAATGGGCAGATTGTGCTCAATGCCAGCGCGCCCGACGAGCGGCTGCGTGAGGAGGATTGCCGCGCCAATGTCATTCATGTGGCGCCCAGCCGCGCGCAACTGGCCGACGGGCTGGCGCAATATTTAATATGGAAAAAATGGCGCAAATGGTTGCTGGTCACCGGCTCTCACCCGAAAGACAAATTGTTTGGTGAGGCTTTGCGTCATGCGGCGCTGCGCTTTGGTGCAAAAATTGTGGCGGAGCGCGAATTTACCGATACGGGTGGGGCGCGTCGCACCGACTCCGGCATTGTCGAGATTCAGCGGCAAATGCCTGTTTTCACACAGGAAGCGCCCGATTATGATGTGCTGGTGGCTGCGGATGAGAGCGAGGTTTTCGCCGGTTATCTGCCCTATCGCATATGGGATGCGCGGCCCGTGGCCGGTTCCGCCGGTCTGGTGCCGGTAAGCTGGAACGGTGCCTTTGACCAGTGGGGCGCGGTGCAGATTCAGAGCCGCTTCACGCGCGCCTTTCACCGTCCGATGAGCGCGCTGGACATGCAGGCCTGGAGCGCGGGCCGCATGGTGGGCGAGGCCGCCGCCAATGCCAAATCCGCCGATACTGCGGTTTTATTCGCCTATATGAAAAGTCCGGATTTTGCTCTGGCGGCCTTCAAGGGTCAGAAACTGACCCTGCGCGACTGGAACCTGCAACTGCGCCAGCCCATTCTGCTGTTTGATGGCCGAAACACGGTTTCGGTTTCGCCGCAGGAGGGTTTTTTGCATCAGGTGTCCGAACTTGACACTCTGGGGCTCGATCGCCCTGAAACCAAATGCATATTCAAATGATGATGAGGCCTGCGATGAAACATGCGAAATTCTGGTTTTACCGCTCGGCTGCCGCGCTGGCCTTTGGCCTTGTGCTGAGCCATGCGGCCTTCGCCCATCTGGCTTTTGTGTCCAATGAAAAAGGCAATAGCGTTTCGGTGATTGACCTTGACACCATGGCGGTTGTCAAAACCATTCCAACGGCGCAGCGTCCGCGCGGCATTGAATTTTCCCGCAATGGCAAATTTGTCTATGTCGCCATTGGCGATGATGATCTGGTGCAGATTATTGATGCCGCCAAAATGGAGGTGATCGGTGATCTGCCCTCCGGCCCCGATCCTGAGCAGATTGCTCTCGACCCGGCGGGCAAATTTATCTATGTCGCCAATGAAAATGACGCGATGGTCACAGTGCTGGACATTGCCTCCGGCCAAGCGGTGGGTGAGGTGAAGGTGGGTATCGAGC
>DAIMHB010000253.1:0-4035 GCA_036723545.1 Beijerinckiaceae bacterium | reverse complement strand
TATAAAAGCGTTGGAATAATCCAGATTTGATTATATTTTTAAGATAATATATTACCTGCCACATGAGGCCGGGCCGGATAAAATTTGTTTTTGTGTTGTGATTTGAAAATATGAATTAAATATAAATTAATTATTTTATGTATCAGGATTTCTTGAGTATGAATTTGGCAAGTAGGGGGACATTTAAGCCCCAGTGTCTGTGGTTTACCGGCCTTTCGGCCTCGGGGAAATCGACCATAGCCGAATTGCTTGTCAACCGCCTCAAGCACAACAATGTCTATGCTTATGTGATTGATGGCGACCTGCTGCGGCAGGGTATAAGTCGGGATCTTGGCTTTGCGGATTCTGACCGGATTGAGAATATGCGCCGTGCGGCAGAAGTTGCCCGCATGATGGTGGATGCCGGCCTCATTGTGATCGTCGCCTTGATCTCACCGTTCAAATCGGAACGGTTGCAGGCACGCCAGCGCTTTGCAGAGGGTGAATTTGCCGAAGTTTATATCAACACACCGATTGATATTTGCATCAGCCGCGACCCAAAAGGCCTGTATGCTCGGGCTCTACGCGGCGATATTCCGCAATTTACAGGGCTCGACAGTGTATATGAGGCCCCGGAGGCGCCTGATCTGACCATATCCGGCACAGGACGCCATCCTCAGGACTGCGTTGAGGATCTGATGTCGTTCTTGCAACGGTAACGCCTATCTGCGCTCTGCGGATGGCCGGCGGCAGGATAGGGCGGGGCTGCTACATCCGACCTGCCAACTTGACGTTACGGATAATTATTCCGGATAATGCAATTAATAATTCCAATTATTGCTATTTTTATCGATAATATTCTCACATAATATCATGAAAATACACTCTGCTTTATATTTTAGCCAGAGCTTCCTGTTTTCACCACGATATAGAGTGAGTGCCTCATGTCCCTGATCCATACGGCTTTTCAAGATTTGAAATCCACACCACGGATGCCTGTGCTGTTTGTGGGGCATGGCAACCCGATGAATGCGATTGAGGATAATGAATACAGCCGCAGCTGGCGCGAGATCGGTGACCGTCTGCCTGTGCCCAGCGCCATTCTCTGCGTCTCAGCGCATTGGATGACGCGCGGCACCACACTTGTGAATATTGCGCAAAAGCCTAAGACAATTCATGATTTTGGTGGCTTTCCCCGTAAATTGTTCGAACAGCAATATCCGGCCCCCGGCGCGCCCGACTTTGCCAGGGCAACCGTCGAGCTTGTGCGTTCGAGTCATATTGACGAAACCGATGACTGGGGGCTTGATCATGGCGCATGGTCTGTTCTGATCAAGATGTTTCCCAAGGCCAATATTCCTGTTTACCAGCTTTCGCTGGATCTGACGAAATCGCTGGATGCGCATTTTACGCTCGCCAGCGAGCTGAAGAGTTTGCGCGAAAAAGGGGTTCTGATCATTGGCAGCGGGAATATTGTTCATAATCTGATGGCCATGCAGCAGGGCGCCAGACCTTATGACTGGGCGCTTGAGTTTGATTCTCACATCAAATCCGCATTGGATGCGCATGATTTCAGGGCGCTGACCGATATTGGCGCGCTGGGTCAGCTGACGCGCATGGCTCACCCTTCCCTTGAGCATTATCTGCCCTTGCTCTATACGGCAGGTGCAGGCAATGACAAAGAAAATCTCAGCTTTTTCAATGAGTCCTTTGATCTCGCCTCAATTTCCATGCGCTCATTTGTGCTGAGCTGAGTCCGCTCCATCCTGAATGGATTTATAACGGGCAACGGCGTGGTTAAAGGCTTGCGCTTTAACTATAGTGCTGTTTTCATTTGGATATTGACGTTTAAAAACTTTTTGCCAAAGCACAAGATCAAGTCGGCTTCTCATCTTCAGAAGGCTTAGTGCCTCTGGCGTCAGTTCTTTATCTAAATCAACAGGAAAATTGGCATCCGCACGGCGTGTTTCATTCAACCGTAAAATGGAAAATGGGGTTTTAAGCCAATTTTCGAAATTCTGACTCAGATTCTTATCTTCGATAAGACCAACGAAATTAAAACGTTTTAATTCAGCAAAAGCACTACGCACAAGGCTGTTGTCTTGGCTTTCATCTATGAAACCGTTTGAAGGAATACGCCTGTCAGGCCATAACAACATGCGAACAGTCAGATTATCCGTCTGGCAGGCGACATCCGGATCACGCAAGAAATCAACGAGGGGACGTCGCGCACGCTGAACCCTCTCACTCCATGGCACACCCCAATCTTTCAAGTCCTCACCACTGAATTGACGCCAAAACAGCCAGTGAGAAAGTAAACGGCACTCGGGTTCACGCAAAACGGTGCAATAATTTGCATTTGCATAAAAACGTCGGGCTGTCGAAACAGCGAAGTGGCCAGAGACGATTTCCGCATTCTGGGGAAGGCTGTCAGCTGGTGCATATATCGAAGCCTGCTGTTGCGGACTTATGGTCTCAAATTGATTAAATGCACCGAAAAGACTGTGATCAAAGCCTCCGAGGATTAACTTTGCTTGCAGCGAATGTGCCAAACTATGGCTAAATGAGGTGCCTGCTGATTTTGGAATATGAGTGAAAACTACTGCCGATCCAGGTCTTCTGCGCCCGAATTGAAAATTCCATTTTTTATCAAGCGATAAAGAAATACGTTGTAAATATGTAAAAAACATCATTATCTTCTCAAAAATGCACGTTTATGCCAAAAATGGCCAGAAAAAAGTTAAATCATACCAATAAAATCATATTAAAAACAGAAAAAGACGAGAAATCGCATTCAAGGCTCTGTCCCGAAGCAGGCACTATTGTTTATAATTATTATAAAACATATATCCGGTCTATGAGAATAATCACATTGGCAACTGTTGAACAGGGCGCGGTTGCACAAAGCGCGAAATTATCCCATTTTGATTCTTTGAAGTTTGATCTCCTATGTTCGCAGCCATAATGTCGCTAGGTTATGAATGGGTTTGTATGTGCCAGCGAGATATAAATTCGTTCAAATCCGCATAATGTCGGTTCACAAATCAGGCGTTAAAACGTTTTTAAATGAGGAGTTGTGATGTATTGCGCTATGGTCACCAGTCCGCACCAACCCGCAACACAGGCCGGGCTGGAGATATTGCGCGCAGGTGGCAACGCGATTGAGGCCGCCATTACCATTTCAGCCTGTCTATCGGTCACTTACCCGCATTTTTCCGGATTTGGAGGCGATGCCTTTGTCATTTTGAGCAATGCCGAGGGGCATGTTCAAACCATTTCGGGCATAGGGCAGGCTGCTCAGGATGTGTCAGGGTATCGTAAGGGTATTCCTCTGCGCGGGGCGCGGTCTATGCTCACCACAGCCGCAAATGTCGAGGCGCTCGGCAAAGCCTTTGAGATCAGTCGTAAGGACTTTGGTGGAACAATGTCGTGGGAAGACCTGCTGGCCCCCGCCATCACACTGGCAGATAACGGATTTCCGATTTCGGCGTCGCAGCGGTTTTGGCTGGAGTTTCGTCTGGGTGAAATGGCGGCCATGCCAGGTGTGGCTGCCAATTTTCTGACTGATGGGCAGGTTCCTGCGCCAGATTTTACTGTGCGACAGCCTCGCCTTGCCGCGACATTGAAGACATTGGCACGCAATGGTTATCGTGATTTTTATGAGGGCGAAATTGCCGAAGCGCTGGCGGAAGGCTGGCAACTGGCGGGCTCGCCTTTAACACGCGCCGACCTTGCTGCAACGCGGGCGCGTGTTGAGCCGCCTCTGCGTGTCGCTTACCGGGGCGGTGAGCTTGTTGCGCATCAGCCGCCGACGCAAGGCGTGACCACGCTTGAGATCATGGGTATTTTGCAGCGTTTTGATTTAAGCAAAATAGCCGAGGGCAGCGCCGATTATTATCACCTGCTGGTTGAAGCGGTAAAACTGGCCTTTATGGATCGCAACCGGACTGTCGCTGATCCTGAATTCGCGGACGTGCCCGTGAAAAATATGCTTGGCGCGTTCAATTTGGACGCTCATGCTGGTCGCATCCGCATGGATCATGCCCGCCCTTGGCC
>DAIMHB010000252.1:0-4040 GCA_036723545.1 Beijerinckiaceae bacterium | reverse complement strand
GTCAAAGCGTTTATCACCGACAACGGGTGGACGGCCACCTCAACCTGTCTGCAAGTGTTTGGCGGACATGGCTTTATCAAAGAGTGGGGCATGGAGCAATTTGTGCGCGATGCCCGCATAGCCATGATTTATGAAGGGGCCAATGGCATTCAGGCGCTGGACCTTGTCGGGCGCAAACTGGGGGCCAATGGCGGGCGGGCCATCACCGCACTGTTTCATGAGGTGATGGGCTTTATCAAGGCCAATGAGGCGGATGCCGGTTTGAAACCGCATCTGACGGCGCTGACGCAGGCTATCGGCCATTTGCAGCAGGCCAGCATGTGGTTTTTCAGCAATGGTCTGGCCAAGCCGGACAATGCCGCTGCCGGTGCCTATGATTATATGCACCTGTTCGGGCGGGTGGCGCTGGGGTTTATGTGGGTTAAAATCATCAGGGCGGCGCAGGAGTCGGGCGCCGCCGAACCGGAGCGGCTGAAAGCCAAACAGATATTGGCAACATTTTTCTTTGAGCGGATAGTGCCGGAAACATCCGTGCTTCTGGCGCGGATCATGGCTGGCGCGGATACATTGATGGCGCTGGACGCCGAGCAATTTTAAGGGAGCGGACTATGACCGAAGCCTATATTTTTGACCATGTGCGCACCCCGCGCGGGCGCGGCAAACCAGATGGCGCGCTGCATCAGGTGTCCACGCTCAAGCTGGCCACCACGGTTTTGCAGGCGTTGCAGCAGCGCAGCAGCCTTGACACGGCTTTGATTGACGATGTGGTGCTGGGCTGTGTTGATCCGGTGGGCGAGGCGGGCGGCGATATTGCCCGCGCCGCCGCCTTGGCGGCAGGCTTTGGCGACATTGTGCCCGGCGTGCAGATCAACCGGTTTTGCGCCTCCGGGCTGGACGCGGTGAATTTTGCCGCCGCGCAGATTATGGCCGGTCAGCAGGATATGGCGGTGGCGGGCGGTGTGGAAAGCATGAGCCGCGTCGGGCTTGGCGCGTCGGGCGGTGCATGGCCGGTGGACCCCGCCATTGCCATTCCGGCCTATTTTATGCCGCAGGGTGTGTCTGCCGATCTGATTGCCACAAAATATGGCTTCAGCCGCGACGATGTTGACTCTTATGCCGTGGAAAGCCAGCGCCGCGCGGCGGAAAGCTGGGCCAATGGCTATTTTAACGCCAGCATTGTGCCGGTGCGCGATGTCAACGGCCTGACGTTGCTGGCCCGCGACGAGCATATGCGCCCTGATACCACCATGCAATCGCTGGGGGCGCTGAAAGCCAGCTTCACGATTATGGGTCAGCAGGGGGGCTTTGATGCTGTGGCCATTCAGGCGCATCCAGAAATCGAGGAGATCAGCCATGTGCATCATGCGGGTAATTCGTCTGGCATTGTGGATGGGGCGGCGGCGGTGCTGATCGGCTCTGCCGAGGCGGGACGCCGCGCGGGCTTGAAACCGCGCGCCCGCATCCGTGCCTTTGCCAATATCGGCTCTGAACCGGCCCTGATGCTCACCGGCCCGGTCGATGTCACCCGCAAACTCTTGCGCCGCGCGGGCATGACGCTGGCCGACATTGACCTGTTTGAGGTGAACGAGGCCTTTGCCGCTGTGGTGCTGCGTTATATTCAGGCCTTTGAGCTTGATCCTGAAAAGGTCAATCCGCGCGGCGGCGCCATTGCGCTGGGGCACCCGCTGGGGGCAACAGGCGCGATGATTCTGGGCACCGCGCTGGACGAATTGGAGCGCACGGGTCAGTCCACCGCACTGATTACATTGTGCATTGGCGCCGGCATGGGCACTGCGGCCATTATCGAACGGGTTTGATTTTAATGACCATAATGGTCATAATCATCAAATTAAGGAGGTGTATCTATGGCAAAAATTCCATCACTCCAGCCCCCGCGATGGTCTGTGGCAGATGCCAAAGCCCGATTCTCTGAACTGCTGGATAAGGCACATGATGCCCCGCAAATGGTCACGCGCAAGGGCAAACCTGTGGCCATTATTGTTGATATTGATGAATGGACACGCAAAACCAGCCGTAAGGGATCATTGACAGAGTTTTTTTCAGACTCGCCGCTTGCGGGTTCAAATCTTGATGTTGCGCGCTGCCCAGATGAGTCCCGTGATAGCCCGTTATGAATTATCTGCTGGATACCAATGTTATTTCTGAATTTGCCCGGCCAAAACCTGATGAGCATGTTGTGCGCTGGCTGGAGAGTTTGGACGAAGATGTGCTCTTTCTGTCTGTCATCACACTTGCAGAATTACGGCGTGGCGTGGCGCTTCTGCCCCACAGCCGCAGACGCATAGCCCTTGAATTCTGGCTTCAAAATGATCTTACTGCTCGTTTTGAGGGACGGCTTTTAAATATCACCCCTCACATTGCCCATATCTGGGGCGAGATGATGGCGCAGGCCAAGTTAAACGGATTCGCCCTTCATGCGATGGATGCTTTGATTGGCGCAACGGCCAGAAGTCATGACATGGTGCTTGTGACACGAAATACCAAAGACTTTATCCATTTATCTATTGATCTGAAAAATCCTTGGCTGGCGCAGGAGTCATTCTGATGAACTTAACCCATTTCACCTTTGAAACCGATGCGGATGGCATTGCCCTGCTGACATGGGATATGGCGGGCCGCTCGATGAATATCATCACCGCGCAGGTGATGGATGAGATTGAGGCTGTGATTGCCTATGTAGCCGGTGAAGCGGCCATAAAGGGCTGCGTCATCACCTCCGGCAAGGAGACCTTTTCCGGCGGGGCTGACCTCGCCATGTTGCAGGATGTGGCGCAAACCTATGCCAAGGCGCGCAAGGCCTTGGGCGAAGAGCCTGCGATGCAACAGTTTTTCGACGGGGTGCGGCGCCTGTCGCAAATTTACCGCAAGCTGGAGACCTGCGGCAAGCCCTTTGCCGTGGCGATCCATGGTCTGTGTCTGGGCGGGGCGTTTGAGCTGGCGCTGGCCTGCCATTACCGCGTGATGGCAGACAGCGACACGACCCGCGTCGGTCTGCCGGAAATCAAGATCGGGCTGTTTCCCGGCGCAGGGGGCAGCCAGCGCGTGGCGCGCCTGATGCCCACCGGCGATGCGCTGCAAATGCTGTTCAAAGGCGAGCAGATCCGGCCGCAACAGGCCAAAATCATGAATCTTGTGCATGAGCTTGCCCCCGCGGGCGAGAGTGTTGCGCGGGCAAAACTCTGGATCAGGAATGGTGGCAAGGCTGTCGCGCCCTGGGATGACAAGGCGTTCAAGCTGCCCTCCGGCAAGGTGTTTTCGCCTGCCGGTATGATGATCTGGCCGCCGGCCAATGCCATTTACCGGCGCGAGACGCAGGATAATTACCCCGCTGCCAAGGCGGTGCTTCATGCGGTGTATGAAGGGCTGCAACTGCCTATGGATTTGGCGCTGGAGGTTGAGGCGCGCTATTTCACTGATATTCTGCGCTCAAAAGAAGCGGGGGCGATGATCCGCTCGCTGTTTGTGTCGCTCACCGCGCTCAACAAAGGCGCGCGCCGCCCTGCCTTGCCCCCCACTCGCCTGAAAACAATCGGTGTGCTCGGTGCGGGCTTTATGGGGGCGGGCATTGCTTATGTCTCGGCCAGTGCCGGGCTTGATGTGGCGCTCATTGACCGCGATATGGCCGCCGCCGAAAAGGGCAAGGCCCATGCGGCCAAGCTGCTGGGCGATCAGGTGGCCAAGGGCCGCATGAAAGCGGCGGAGCGGGATGAAACTCTGGCGCGCATCAGGCCTGGCACCGATTATGCCGCTCTGGCGGGCTGTGATCTCGTGATCGAGGCGGTGTTTGAAGACCGCGACATCAAGCGCAGCGCCATTGAGCAGGCCGAGGTGCATCTGGGCGCGGACACAACCTTCGCCTCAAACACCTCAACGCTGCCCATCACCTCGCTGGCGCAGAATGCGGTAAGGTCTGAAAACTCCATCGGCATTCATTTCTTCTCGCCGGTGGAGAAAATGCTGCTGGTGGAGATTATTCTGGGTGAAAAAACCAGCGAAACGGCGCTGGCGACAGCCATGGA
>DAIMHB010000251.1:0-4041 GCA_036723545.1 Beijerinckiaceae bacterium | reverse complement strand
GGCGCATCACAGGCCCGCCTGACCTTTGCGGCTAGTGTCGAGGCCGCTGTCACGAATGCTGATTTTATTCAGGAAAATGCGCCTGAACGCGAGGAGCTGAAGCGCGGGCTGCTGGCGCAGATTGACGCCGCTGCGCCCGCTCATGCCATTATTGCTTCTTCGACTTCCGGCCTGCTGCCCACGAGCCTGCAAGGTCTGTGCGCCCATCCGGAGCGTATTGTGGTCGGGCATCCGTTCAATCCGGTCTATCTGCTGCCTTTGGTGGAAATTGTTGGCGGCGCGAAAACATCTTCAGACACAATCGAGCGTGCCAAGGCCTTTTATCAGTCCATTTCCATGCGCCCGCTGCATGTGAAGCGCGAGATCGAGGGTTTTGTTGCTGACAGATTGATGGAAGCGCTGTGGCGTGAGGCGCTGTGGCTGGTCAATGACGGCATTGCCACCACGGAGGAAATTGATGCGGCTGTGGTGTATGGCTGTGGCCTGCGCTGGAGCCTGATGGGCACATTCCTCACCTTCCATCTGGCGGGGGGCGACGCCGGAATGCGCCATATGCTGCACCAGTTTGGCCCGGCGCTGAAACTGCCCTGGACCAAACTTGTCGCGCCGGAACTCACCGAAGACCTGATTGAGAAAGTGGTTGAGGGCTGCGAGCATCAGGCGGCGGGGCGCAGCGTGAAAGCGCTGGAAAAGCGCCGTGATGATTTCCTGATTGATCTGCTGGCTCTGACCAAAAAATATTGGCCGGAAGCCGAGGGGCTTGAGGGGCGCATTTAAGTGACAGCCTCACCACATTTGAGCGAGGCCCAGAAGGGCCTTGCCTATGCTGTGGCCGCGCACACATTGTGGGCGGCCATGATCGTTTATTTAAAGCTGCTCGCGCATGTGCCAGCCGTTGAAGCGGCGGTGCATCGCGGTTTATGGGCCTTTCCCATTGCTGCTGTCACGCTGTGGTGGACGGGCGCGGGCGGGGAGGCTTGGACGGTGCTGCGGGACCGTAAAAAGCTGGCCGTTCTGGCCTTTTCGGCCCTTTTGATTGCGTTCAACTGGGCGCTTTATATTTGGGCGATTGGCCATGACCGCGTTGTGGAAAGCGCATTGGGCTATTATGTCAATCCGCTGATGAATGTGCTGATGGGGGTCTGGTTTTTAAATGAAGGCCTCAGCCGTATCAAAATCATTGCGCTGGGAATTGCGGCCATGGGCGTGGTGGCGCAAGCTCTGGCTGTGGGCGTGTTTCCCTGGGTGGGGCTGACGCTGGCGGCAACCTTTTGTCTTTACGGCTTTTTGCGCAAGCGCATGGCTGTGAGTGCTGTGGCCGGATTTTTCATTGAAACATTGATCCTGCTGGTGCCAACCTCGCTTTATGTCATTTACGGGCTGGTGAGCGGCAGTGGTGCCTTTTTGCGCACTGCGCCGGATACATTTTTGCTGCTGGGTCTTGGCCCGTTTACCGCGCTGCCTTTGTTGTTTTATGCGGCGGCGGTGCGGCGCATTTGGTATTCAACGGCGGGCATTGTGCAATATCTGACCCCAAGCCTTGCGGTGGCTTTGGCCGTGTTTGCCTATCATGAGCCGATGGGTCTGGCGCGGCTGGGGTCTCTGGCGATGATCTGGCTGGCGATTGTGATTTTTTCTGCCGCCTCGTTTATGGAGGAACGCACCCGCCGCGCAGGCCTCAACCCTTAAGCCTGCGCCGTGCGTAAGGGTGGTTTTGCCGATGAACTGGTGATTTCGCTGCGGTCCTGCCGCGGCGAGCGGCCAAAAATGCTGCGATAGGCGCGTGAAAGGCTGGAAGCCGAGCCAAAGCCGGTGGCTATGCCCACTTCCATCACGCTCATATTGGTCTGGCGCAGCAAATGCCGCGCCCGGCCCAGCCGCAATTTCAGATAATGGCTGGTGGGTGTTTCATTCAAATGTTTGCGGAACAGCCGCTCCAGCTGCCGCCCCGAAACACCGGCAATCCGCACCAGCTCCTCTGTGGTGAGCGGGTCTTCCAGCCGCGCCTCCATGGAGGTGACAACCCGTTCCAGCCGCGGATTGGCAAAGCCGAGCCGTGCCGGAATATGCATCCGCTGCTGGTTGTGCGGCTCACGGATTCGGTCATGGATGAGCTGCTCCGAAACATCCGCCGCCAGCTTATGGCCCCAGCGTGTGGCAATCAGATGCAGCATCATGTCTATGGCCGCAGTGCCGCCGGCACAGGTGAAGGTCTTGCCATGCACTTCAAACAATTCGCCGGAAACCTCAATAGAGGGGAAATCCTCACGGAAAGCCGGAACCGCCTCCCAATGCATGGTGACACGGCCCGAATCGAGAAAGCCGCCCGCCGCGAGAATATGGGTGGCGCAATCCACCGCGCCCAGACAGGTGCCCTTGCGCACCAAGCGGCGCAACTGGCTGAACAGCGCGCGGTTTTCAACCGCCTGCGGCTCAAATCCGGCACAGAGAATCAGCGTGGGCACGAAATCCACCTCGCCCAATGCGCAATTTGCCAGAATTGTCATTTCATTGGAGGCGGCCACCGGCTCGCCGTCAAGCGAATAGCTCTGCCATTGAAACAGGGTGCGGCCCGCCAGCCGGTTGGCAATGCGCATCGGCTCGATGATGGAAAACAGCGCCATCATGGTGAAGCGCGGCACCAGCAAAAAGCCGATCACAAGGGGGTCTGAGCCTGACTGAGGGTGAAACATGCAACGCCTGTAACCAAATTGACCTGATGCGTCATCATTTTTGACTTGCGCTTGCAATACATAACATATTTCGTCTTAAAATGTCGCTTTTTGTGATAGATTTACATATAATTTTTATGGATCGTCCCAAAGCGACATTATAAACGGTCGTTTTGACGAAGATAAATCCGACCTGTCCGCGCAACCACAAAAACCGATAGCTTGCCGCAAAAAACATTCATTCCCTTTTGTGCGGGCAGGGGCTTTACTGCTGCTGTTGTCAAAATTCCGGAGTCCCTCATGTCCATGTCCATTGACCGTCTTGCTGCCGAGGCCCTGGCCACCGGCACTCTGGCCAATCTGCCCGAACATTTGTTTGTGGACGGGCAATTTCGAGCGGCCTCATCGCGTGAGCGGATGGATAATTTTGACCCCGGCACCGGCACAGTCATTTCGCAATTTGACCTCGCCAATGCCGAGGATGTTGATCATGCGGTTTTGTCCGCGCATAAGGCGCTGATGGGCGCCTGGCGTCAGACAAAGCCGGCGGACCGCAGTGCCATTCTGCATCGCGCCGGGCAGTTGATGCGGCGCGAGATTGCCCGTCTTTCGGTGGCGGAAACGCTTGATTCCGGCAAAACCTTGCAGGAGGCGCAATGGGATGTGCTGGCCTCGGCCCGCATGTTTGAATATTATGCCGGTCTTGCGGATAAGTTGCAGGGCAGCACCATTCCGCTTGGTCTTGATTATGTTTCCATGACGGTGAATGAGCCGGTGGGTGTCACCGCGCATATTATTCCGTGGAATTATCCCACCTCGACCATGGTGCGCGGCATTGCGCCCGCGCTGGCAGCGGGCTGCACGGCGGTGTGCAAACCCGCCGAAACCACGCCGCTCACGGCGCTGATGATTGCCGAACTCCTGATCGAGGCGGGGCTGCCTGCGGGCGTGTGCAATGTCATCACCGGTCTGGGGCCGGTGGCGGGGCAGGCGCTGGTCACGCATCCGCTGGTGCGGCACATTACCTTTACCGGCTCGGTGAAAACCGGCATTGCCACCATGCAGAATGCGGCCAAAAATGTGGCCAGTGTCACGCTGGAACTGGGCGGAAAATCGCCGATGGTGGTGCTGGCGGATGCCGATATTGATGCGGCTGTGGAGGGCGCGCGCTGGGCCATTTACAGCAATGCGGGGCAGGTTTGCTCGGCGGGTTCCCGCCTGATTGTCGAGCGCAAGATTCATGCGGAACTGGTGGAAAAATTTGCCAAAGCCTCAAAAGCGCTGAAAATCGGTCACGGCCTACGCAATCCTGATGTGGGCGCCATCAATTCTCCGCTTCAGCTTGGCCGGATCGAGGCCCATGTGCAGG
>DAIMHB010000250.1:0-4043 GCA_036723545.1 Beijerinckiaceae bacterium | reverse complement strand
ATTTCAGCTTCCGTATCGAAATCAACGCCCTTGATCGCACCGCGGTCCAGCGGAGACGGCAGATAGGCGACAACAGCATCCAGAAGCGGCTGCACACCCTTGTTCTTAAAGGCCGAACCACAGAGCACAGGCACGAAGACGCGGCCCTGCACGGCAGCGCGGATCAGGCGGTGAAGCGTGGCTTCGTCCGGTTCGACACCATCGAGGTAGGAAGCCATGACATCGTCATCCAGCTCAACTGCAGCATCGATCAGCAGAGTGCGATATTCAGCCGCCTTGTCTTTCAGATTAGCCGGGATTTCTTCGTCATGATAGTTGGCGCCAAGGGCTTCGTTTTCCCAAACGACAGCCTTCATGCGCACCAGATCAATGACGCCCGCGAATTCATTTTCAGAACCGATCGGCAACTGGATGCACACAGCACGGCCAGCAACCTTGGTCTTGATGTCTTCGACGCATTTGTAGAAATCCGCACCGATCTTGTCCATCTTGTTAACGAACACAATACGCGGCACGTTATATTTGTCAGCCTGACGCCAGACGGTTTCGGTCTGAGGCTCAACACCCTGGTTGCCGTCCAGAACGCAGACGCAGCCATCCAGAACACGCAGCGAACGCTCGACCTCAATGGTGAAGTCCACGTGGCCGGGGGTGTCGATGATGTTCAGGCGCTTGCCATTCCAGAAGGTGGTGGTCGCAGCGGACGTGATGGTGATACCACGCTCCTGCTCTTGCTCCATCCAGTCCATGGTCGCAGCGCCGTCATGCACTTCGCCAATTTTGTGCGACTTGCCGGAATAGTAAAGAATGCGCTCGGTCGTCGTCGTTTTACCGGCGTCGATATGAGCCATAATACCGAAATTTCGGTAGTCTTGGATCGCGTGAAGGCGGGCCATAGATAAGGTCCTTGTGAAAAATTACCAGCGATAATGCGAGAAGGCGCGGTTGGCTTCGGCCATCCGATGCGTATCTTCGCGCTTTTTGACAGCGTTGCCGCGGTTATTGGCGGCGTCAATCAGCTCGGCGGACAGACGATCAACCATGGTCTTGTCGTTGCGGTCACGCGCGGCAGAAATCAGCCAGCGGATCGCCAGAGCCTGACGACGCTCAGCGCGCACTTCCACAGGAACCTGATAGGTCGCACCACCGACGCGGCGGGAGCGCACCTCAACAGCCGGAGCCACGTTGTCCAGAGCCGCCATGAACACCTGCAACGGATCAGCCTTCAACTTGGCCTCAACATTGGAAAATGCACCATAGACAATGGTTTCAGCTGTCGACTTCTTACCATCATACATGATCGAATTCATGAACTTGGTAACAATGATGTTGCCGAACTTTGGATCCGGTATAATTTCGCGCTTATCAGCACTGTGACGACGTGACATCGTATATTCCTCTTAAAATTGCCTTAGGCGTCTATTATTTCGGACGCTTCGCGCCATATTTCGAACGGCGCTGCTTACGATCCTTGACGCCCTGCGTATCGAGTACGCCGCGCAGAATGTGATAACGCACACCTGGCAAATCCTTGACACGACCACCACGGATCATGACCACGGAGTGCTCCTGCAGGTTATGGCCTTCGCCCGGAATATAGCCGATGACTTCAAAGCCATTGGTCAAACGCACCTTGGCCACCTTACGCAGAGCCGAGTTCGGCTTCTTAGGCGTTGTGGTGTAAACACGGGTGCACACGCCACGCTTCTGAGGGCTAGCCTCCATGTGGCGGGCCTTTTCGCGGTATGTCTTTGGTGCCCGCGGCTTGCGGATCAGCTGACTAATCGTTGGCATCGTTTGCCCTTCTGGTGAACCGAAGTTCGAAAATTGTTCTGCCCTGAGCTTACGCCCAGATGGATTGCCCGCCACAAGCTGCACCTGAAGAACAGGCAAATAGTTAAGGCATAACGAAACCACACGCTCAGCCTTTTACAGCTTCATGTGTGAATACCGCAGAGGACCGGCACGAAAGCACCAATCTTGCCTTGACTAGCTTGCGCTAGAGGTGACGTTGACCGTCATGGCTAAGGCCAACAGCGTTTAGGTTTTTTGGGTTCGGAGCGAGTCGCCCTGAATCTATAAAGCCTACGGCCTGTTGAAGTGGGCGGAACATACTGAAAGCATCCCCCCCCGTCAACCCCTTCATCGCTGCAAAACGCGCTGAAATGACTCGTTTTTTATGGCCTCATTCTGCATGTCCGGAGCATATCGCGCAAAACAGTCGATTTTGCCCCTGCCCATGTCAATAAAGCTGTATTTATGAAAAAAGGGCCATCCGGAGACGGCCCTTTTATCGCAAGCATCGATTCGATCTTATTCAGCGGTCTCGCTGGTGATCAGAATCGGCGCCTTGGAGGTTTCGGCGCGCTGCTGCACAATCAGATCATCGCGCATGGTGGCAATGCGGCGAAGTTTGGCCATGGCCGCGCCGGTGCCGGCAGGAATCAACCGGCCGACAATGACGTTTTCCTTCAGACCTTCCAGCGTATCCATTTTACCATTCACTGCGGCCTCGGTGAGGACGCGGGTGGTTTCCTGGAACGAGGCTGCCGAAATGAACGACTTGGTCTGCAACGAAGCCTTGGTGATACCCAGCAACACGGGTGTGCCCTGAGCCGGACGCTTACCCTCGCCAAGCAACTTGGCATTGATAATGTCCATTTCCGCGCGGTCGATCTGCTCGCCATGCAGCAGTTCGCTGTCACCCACTTCACTGATCTCAACCTTCTGCAACATCTGGCGGACAATCACTTCAATGTGCTTGTCGTTGATGCCGACGCCCTGCAGACGATAGACTTCCTGAATCTCGTTTACGAGATAAGCGGCCAGCTCCTCGACGCCCTTGATCGCAAGAATATCATGCGGTGCCGGGTTGCCATCGACGATATAATCGCCCTTCTCCACCACGTCGCCATCCTGCAGATGGATATGCTTGCCCTTGGGAATGAAATATTCCGCCGGATCAGCACCTTCATCATGAGGTTCAATGGTGATGCGGGTCTTGCTCTTGTAATCCTTTCCGAATTTCACCGTGCCGGAGATTTCCGCGATAATCGCATGATCTTTCGGACGACGGGCCTCGAACAATTCCGCAACACGCGGCAGACCGCCGGTGATGTCGCGGGTTTTGGCGCTTTCCATCGAGGTACGGGCAATAATATCACCCGCATTGACATGAGCGCCCTGCTCGAAGGAAATGATCGAGTCAACAGGCAACAGATAACGTGCGTCACCGCCGCGCGCCAGCTTGGTGATCTTGCCATCCTTGCCCTTGATGACAAGGGCAGGCTTCAGGCTCATGGAGCGCTGGCTCATGCGCCAGTCAATGACGACACGCTTGGCAATACCGGTGGCCTCGTCAATGGCTTCGGAGATCGAAGCGCCTTCAACGAGATCCTCGAAGCCGATGGTGCCTTCCACTTCCGTCATGATCGGACGGGTGTAAGCATCCCATTCGGCCAGACGCTGACCGCGCTTGACCACATCGCCTTCATCCACCTTCAAACGGGCACCATATTGCACACGGTGCACCGCGCGCTCAGAGCCATCAGCCCCGACAATGACGATGGCCACGTTGCGCGCCATCACCATCAGGTCGCCGTCCGTGTTGCGCGCCAGGTTCCGGTTACGAATTTTAACAACACCGTCAAAATTCGATTCAATGAACGAGGAGTCCACCACGTTGGCAGCGCCGCCAATGTGGAAGGTGCGCATGGTCAACTGGGTGCCCGGCTCACCGATGGACTGCGCGGCAATAACACCAACAGCCTCACCCATGTTCACCGGTGTTCCGCGCGCCAGATCACGGCCATAGCACTTGCCGCACACGCCATTGGGCGCTTCGCAGGTCAGAACCGAGCGGATCTTCACCTCCTGAATACCGGCCGCATTGATGCGGTCGATATGCCATTCCTGAATCATCTCGCCTGCGGGCACAATGATGGTGCCGTCGAGCTGCTTAAGGTCTTCTGCCGAGGTGCGGCCGAGAATACGGATCGCCAATGACGCCACAACCTGACCGGCATCAATGATCGCGCGCATAC
>DAIMHB010000249.1:0-4045 GCA_036723545.1 Beijerinckiaceae bacterium | reverse complement strand
ATTTTATGGTATGTCCTGGTGCTGCTGGCCTTTGCGCTGGCAGGCCTTCTGATGGCTCTGACGGATTATTTCAACCACAAAAGTGACGGGCCGCCGGATCACGGCTGAAGCACAACCGAACGGCATTCGGCGGGCAGTTGTGCCAATGTGAGCGGCGGTTTCGGCACAGGCGGCGTGGCGGGTGGTTTGGGGTGCAGCACGGCATCCGAAAACCAATAGTCGAGTGAGGCGTCACAGCCATCGCCCTCCGGCACCGGCTCCTGATTTTTGCAGGCCTCATCGCCTTGCGGGCAGATGATGCGTATATGGAAATGATAATCATGCCCATAAAAAGGGCGCACCTTGTGCAGCCAGCCCCGGTCAGGCCCGGCCTGTGCGCACATGGCCTTTTTAATGGCCGGATTGACGAAGATGCGCTCCACCTGCGGGCTGCTGGCCGCAGCTTTAATCACAGCCATATGGTCTGGCGTCCAGTTTTCATTCACGCTCAGCCGATCCGCCGCCACCATATTGGCGGCAGACATATCCTCACGCTCAAGGCGCGAGAGAACATGCGTGGGCATGGGGGTCAGCCAGATATCGGCATCCAGCCCGATCTGGTGCGAGGCATGGCCGGTGCGCATGGGCCCGCCACGCGGCTGTGAGATGTCGCCCACCAGAATGCCGGGCCAGTGCGAGACATGCGGCACCTGCGCCGCGAATGTCTCCAGAAAGGCGATCAGATTGGGGTGCGCCCAGTTGCGGTTGCGTGACAGGCGCATCACCTGCCATGTCGGGCCGTTGACCGGCAGGGCCTGCGCTCCAGCCAGACAGCCGCGTGAATAAAAGCCGATGGCGCGGGCGGTGAGCGAGGTGGGCGCCTCAACCCGGCCAAACAGCTCTTTGGCGGGCAGCGAGGGGTCATCCGGATGGGTGAGAGGCGGCAAGGGCTGCGGCTCCAGCGTGCCTTTCTCCTGCGCCCGAAGGGCAGGGGCCAATATGCACAGGCTCATGCCGAGCGCCAAAATATAAACACCAGACTTCAGGGCATGGATTGTTTTAACGCTTTTAACCACATAAAGCCTTTATTTTTAGGACAGCATGTTGCGAATTATGTGTTTATCTTCAGAGCTTATAACAGCAGAAGAAAATGTTTTGGAAATAATGTCTGGTTTTAGGCTGCTGTGTATAGTCCCAATAATGCCTGCGTGACGTCTGAGTGATTGTTCAATGACATAATCATCAAGTTCAAGAATATCGCAGTGCAGATAACTGTCATGATCCAGAAACATGTGATGCGGATTTTTTTCCAGCTTCACACAGGGCCGCAATGTCGAACGCGAATTAATGCGGAAATACCATCCATCCAGCGCATTTAAACACACCACCATTTTAGGGTGCGGTTCACGCAATGTATCATCAAAAATGAGGATGACATCAAGCAGCTGAATCATTACAAGCGCATAAACCGAGCGTTTTCATAAAGATAATCCAAGGTTTCAGCCTTATGCGCGGTGTCGTCAATCATATCTTCATAACGCATCCAGCCAAGCTCAGCCGCTTGCCAGTCCCGTCCATGTGTGGCCGCTGTTCTTTCATTAAAATTCATCTTTACGGAGCGGGCCAGAGCGCTGGAAAATATCGTCTGGTCGGTTTCAGATAAAGCAGAACGATCGACCTCTGCAACGCTATTGTCAGAACGCACAAGACGAAAACCATCCAGCCGCCAAGGAAGCCTGTCCATGCCCAGCTCTGCAAGCCACAAAGGATCACCTTTGGCCAGCTCGTAAATTTCCACCGGCACAGGCCCAAATCGCATGGCACGATATGTTGCCCCAAATATAGGGCGCTGATGCGCATTCAAATGATCTTTATCCGCAAAATAACACGCTTTAAGCGCACCATGAAGATCAATACCCGGATGCTCATTCACCATCCAGTGTAAAGCAGCATAGGCTTTTTTGGGCGAGAATTTAAATCGGATTATATTCATAGTTTTCATATACGCCTGTCCGTAAGAATTTTCAATCATAACCCAAATACAGGCATGTGCAGATAAATCTGGCAGGCGCAACCTCCCGCCTTTACCTTGTCACGCTTCTCGCGCATTTTAAACGAATCAAACAATGGGCAGACAGATGACTCATCAGAACTGGACAGCACTTGCAGAAAATCTGACACCGGAACAGGCCGTTGACAGGCTGGAGGCGCTGCATGCGCAGGCGGTGAGTGCCCAGCGTGATGGCCTGAACCGCTTTTTCAAAAGCGGTGAGACCCCCAGCCCGCTGGAGCGCCAGCATTTCCGCTATCCGGAATTGCGTGTCACCTATGAGCCGAAAGGCGTGCAACCCTCCAGCCGTCGCGCCTTTGCCAAATTTGCCCATGCCGGTGTTTATGCCACCAGCATCGCCCATCCGCAGGCCTTCCGCTCTTATCTGCTGGAACAGCTGCGCCCGCTGGTCAATGAATTTGGCGCGATACTTGAGGTTGGCATCAGCGCAACAGAAATTCCATACCCTTATGTGCTGGAAAAGGGCAATGAGCTGGGTGACCCCAATATTTCAGCGGCGGAACTTGCCCGGTTTTTTCCGGTGCCGCATCTTTCGGAAGTGGGGGATGAAATTGCCGACGGCGCATGGGAGCAGACCGGCAACCGTCCGCGCCCTTTGAGCCTGTTTGATGCCGCCCGCGTCGATTATTCGCTGCGCCGCATTGTGCATTATACCGGCAGCAACTGGCGTTATTGCCAGCCCTGGATCATGCTCACCAATTATCATCGCTATGTGGATCAGTTTATCCGCTGGGGGCTTGCGCAGATCCGCGCGCGCGGGCGGTTTGACACGCTTGTTCTGCCGGGCGACCTGATCCTCACTGCGGATATGGACGAGGCGGAGGTTGAGAACCTCATCCAGAAAAATCCATGGCACCGGTTTCAAATGCCGGCCTATCATGTCACCACCAAGGACGGGCAGGGTGTGACTTTGGTCAATATTGGTGTGGGCCCGTCCAATGCCAAAAACATGACCGACCATCTGGCGGTGCTGCGGCCCCACTGCTGGCTGATGGTGGGGCATTGCGGCGGGTTGCGGCAAAGTCAGCATATTGGGGACTATGTGCTGGCGCATGGCTATTTGCGGCAAGACCGCATCCTTGACCATCTGGTGCCGACCGACATGCCGATTCCGGCGCTGGCGGAAATTCAGGTGGCGTTGCAGGAAGCCGCCGCGCTGGTCACCGGCGAAAAGGGCGAGGCTTTAAAGCAGCGCCTGCGCACCGGCACCGTGGTCACCAATGATGACCGCAACTGGGAGCTGCGCTGGACACAGGAGCGCAAGCGCATTAATCTGTCTCGCGCCATTGCCGTGGATATGGAGTCGGGCACCATTGCCACGCAGGGCTTCCGGCTGCGTGTGCCCTATGGCACGCTGCTCTGCATATCCGACAAGCCGCTGCATGGCGAGATCAAACTGCCGGGCATGGCCAATGCCTTTTATGAGCGGGCTGTGGCGCAGCATCTTGAAATCGGCCTCTGCGCGCTTGAGCTGCTGCGTGGGCGCAAAGACACCCTCCATTCGCGCAAATTGCGCGCCTTTGACGAGCCGCCGTTCCGATGATGACTTTCAAACGCGAGCGCCGCCGCCATATGCGCATTGGGGAGCGGCATATCATCGCTATTGGCCAGAGCGACGGCCTGTGGTTTGATGTATATCATCAGGCGATGACGGTTGGTTTTCCGACCTTTGTGCTGGGAACCGTCACGGTCTTTCTGGCCAATAATCTGATCTTTGCCCTGTTGTTCTGGCTGGGGCATGACCCGGTTGCCAATGTGCGGGCCGGTGATTTTCTCGGCTATTTCTTTTTTTCGATCGAAACCTCCATCACCATCGGCTATGGCGACATGCACCCGCAGAGCTCCTATGGCCATATTATCGCCTCGTTGGAAGGCTTTACCGCCATGTTCCAGACTGCGGCATTGACGGGGCTGATTTTCGCGCGCTTCTCCCGCCCGCGGGCGCGGCTGATTTTTGCGCAAAATCCGGTTGTGGCCAATTATAATGGCACGCCC
>DAIMHB010000248.1:0-4055 GCA_036723545.1 Beijerinckiaceae bacterium | reverse complement strand
GCCATTCTCATTGACATGCACGCCGAAACCACGTCCGAAAAACAATCTCTGGCGCATTTTGTCGATGGCCGCGCCTCGGTTGTGGTGGGCACCCACACCCATGCGCCCACCGCCGACCATCAGATTCTCACCCATGGCACGGCCTATCAGTCGGACGCGGGCATGACGGGAGATTACGACAGCGTGATTGGCATGGATAAGGAAGAGCCGATCCGCCGCTTCACCCGCAAGGTGCCGGGCAGCCGCTTCGAGCCCGCCGAAGGCGCGGCCACGCTTTGCGGCCTTGCGGTGGAATTGAACGGCAAGGGATTGGCGGTTCAAGTGGCACCGATCCGCCTTGGCGGGCGGCTTTCGCAGAGCCTGCCGGATTTTTGGGAGTAGCCGCGCTTTATTTCTGGAATTTTCAACGCTATAAGCGCCAATCAGAATTTTACATATATCGGGTGTTGCCATGGCAGGTCATAGTCAGTTTAAAAATATCATGCATAAAAAGGGCAAGCAGGATGCTGCGCGCTCAAAATTATTTTCCAAATTGGCGCGTGAAATCACCGTTTCGGCCAAAATGGGCCTGCCTGACCCGAATATGAACCCGCGTCTGCGCGCCGCTGTGCTGGAAGCACGCTCGGAAAATATGCCGAAAGACAATATTGAGCGCGCCATTAAAAAGGCCTCGGCCTCTGATCTCGAAAATTACGAGGAGGTGCGTTACGAGGGCTATGCGCCGGGCGGCGTTGCGCTCATCGTTGAGGCCTTGACCGACAACCGCAACCGCACGGGCGGCGAAGTGCGCTCGGCCTTCACCAAGTCCGGCGGGGCGCTGGCCGAAAGCAACGCAGTTTCCTTTATGTTTGACCATGTCGGCCAGATCGAATTTGCCGCCAAGGTCGCCTCGGAAGACGCGATGATGGAGGCCGCCATTGAGGCCGGGGCCGACGATGTGCAGTCAGGCGAGGACGGCCATGTGATTGTCACCGCGCTGGAAAGCCTGCGCGATGTGGCCAAGGCTCTGGAAGCCAAATTCGGCGAGCCGCGCAAGGCCTCGCTGGTGTGGAAGCCGCAAAATACCGTGGCCGTGGATGATGAGGCGGCAGAAAAAATCCTGAAACTGATCGGCAATCTCGAAGACAGCGACGATGTGCAGAATGTTTACGCCAATTTCGAGCTGTCCGACGCATTTGTGGCCAAGATGAGCGGATAAGATTGTGGTTGTCACCCGCATCATTGGCATTGACCCCGGCCTGCGCAATATGGGCTGGGGCATTATTGATGTGGAGGGATCCAAGCTGATGTTTGTGGCCTGCGGCTCGGTGCATTCCGATGCCAAGCTGAGCCTTGCCGAGCGCTTGCGCCAGCTGCACGACGGCCTTGCCGCTATTATTGCCCAATATGAACCGGATGAAGCGGCGGTGGAGGAAACCTTCGTCAACACCGACCCGCAAGCCACCTTGAAACTCGGTCAGGCGCGCGGCATAGCGCTGGTTGTGCCCGCACTCGCAGGGCTCACTGTGGCCGAATATGGTGCCAATAAGGTCAAAAAAACGGTCGTGGGCGCGGGCCATGCCGAAAAAGATCAGGTGCAGATGATGGTGAAGGTGCTGCTGCCCAAATCCGGCGTCAAATCCACTGACGCGGCGGACGCCTTGGCCATTGCCATTTGCCATGCCCAGCACAGGGGCTCGAACGCCCTCAAGAACGCATTACTTGCGGGCGCTTGAGAACAAAACGTAAATACGCCATGATGCCGGGCGATTCGACATTAAAATCGGTTTATCCGGATTGGCACCACAGGCATGATCGGCAAGCTCAAAGGCATAGTGGATTATTACGCTGAGGATCATATCATTCTCGATGTGAATGGCGTGGGTTATGTTGTGGCCTGTTCGGGGCGCACCTTGCAAAAACTGCCGAAAGTGGGCGAAGCGGTGGCGCTGGCCATTGAAACACAGGTGCGCGAGGATGCGATCCGCCTGTTTGGCTTTGCCTCCGACGCCGAACGCGACTGGTTCCGCCTGCTGCAAAGCGTGCAGGGGGTGGGCGCAAAGGTGGCACTGGCAATTTTAAGCATTCTCTCGCCCGCAGAACTCACCAGCGCCATTGCCTTGCAGGATAAGGCGGCAGTGTCACGCGCCTCCGGCGTCGGGCCGCGTTTAGCCACCCGTATTGTTGCCGAATTGAAAGACAAAGCCCCGAGTTTTGGCACTGTAGACCCCAATCTCATGCGTCTGGCTGGCGAAGACGAGGCCAAAACCGCACCCAAACCGGTGCAGGACGCCATTTCCGCGCTGGTCAATCTGGGCTATGGCCGCCCGCAGGCGGCGGGCGCTGTGGCTGCCGCTGTTTCAGCGCTGGGCGAAGCGGCTGAAACCAGCGCCCTCATCCGCCGCGGGCTGAAGGAGCTGGCGGGATGAAGGCTGAGAGCAAAAGACTGGCACATATGCGGCAAAATCCTAAGGCGGATTGGACGATCAAAGATGTGGAGGCGCTTTGCGAAGAGTATGATATTCTGTTTGCTGCGCCGCGTGGTGGTGGCTCGCATTGTAAAATCGCGCATTCTGGCCATGCCGCTATTTTGACGATTCCATATAAAAGACCGATCAAGCCCGTTTATATTCGGAAGTTGGTTGAATTTATAGATTCAGTGAGGCTCTCCCATGAATAATCTGCGTTATCCAGTGATCATCGAACCCCTGCCCCAGATTGAGGGAGGCGGATTTGTGGCACTTGTGCCGGATTTGCCGGGCTGCATGAGCGACGGTGAAACCATTGAGGAGGCTGCACGCAATATACAGGATGCAATCATAGCCTGGATTGAAGCGGCGCAATCCCTTAACCGCCCTGTACCCGTGCCTTCGCCCCATTTGGCCTTGGCGAGCTGATGTGGCCAGCTCCAAGCTCACCTCCCCCGAATGTGCCAACAACCTGATATATTAATCGGCTTCTCGCGCATGTGCCTGTCTGTTATTCTTACCACATAAAGATCGATCAAAGGTGTGCTATGTCGGATACAGCGACCCTCTCCTCCAAATTTCAGATTTCGATTCCCAAAGCCGTGCGGGAAAAACAAGGCTGGAAACCGGGCCAGCAATTTGCTTTTGTGCCCAGCGGCAAGGGCGAGGTGACGCTGGTTGCGGTTCCGACACTTGCGCAGCTCAAAGGCATCGCCAAAGGCGCAAATACAGATCAGTATCGTGACAGAAATGACCGCATCTGATGCGGCTGGTCGATACCTCTGCCTGGATAGAATGGTTGGCCTCAACCCCGACAGGAGAACGCATTGGGCTTGAATTTCCTGAAATGGCGCAATGTATTGTGCCGACCATGGTGCAATTTGAGCTGACAAAATGGTTGCGGCGCGAAGTCTCCGAGGAAGCTGTTCATGCGTTTCTGGCCTATAGTCAGGATTGCGTGGTCACACCGCTCTCCACAGCCATTGCTCTGCGCGCGGCGGAACTGTCGCACCATTACAAACTGGCCAGCGCTGACGCCATTATATATGCGAGTGCGCTTGACCAAAACGCTGACCTGCTGACCTGCGACCACCATTTTGAAGGACTTCCCGACGTGATATATATAATGAAGACCAAGGTTTAATGGCCAACCCCAAGCTCACCTCCCCCGAAAAGCGCGATGATGACCTTGAGAGCGCGATCCGCCCGCAAACACTGGCGGATTTTACCGGTCAGGCGGCTTTGCGCGCCAATTTAAAGGTGTTTATCGAGGCGGCGAAAGCGCGCGGCGAGGCGCTGGATCATGTGCTGTTTGTCGGGCCGCCCGGCCTTGGCAAAACCACGCTGGCACAGATTGTGGCGCGCGAACTGGGGGCCAATTTCCGCTCCACCTCAGGGCCGGTGATTGCCAAAGCCGGAGATTTGGCGGCGCAGCTCACCAATCTCGAAGAGCGCGACGTGCTGTTTATTGATGAAATTCACCGGCTCAACCCCGCTGTGGAGGAAATTCTTTATCCCGCGATGGAGGATTTTCAGCTTGATCTGATCATCGGCGAGGGGCCGGCGGCGCGCTCGGTTAAAATTGATCTGGCCAAATTCACGATGGTG
>DAIMHB010000247.1:0-4063 GCA_036723545.1 Beijerinckiaceae bacterium | reverse complement strand
AAGAGCATTCAGCATATTGCCTGCCTTTGTATAGCCCGTAATGGCGGCGGTCGCGCTCATGAGCAAGACGAGACTATATTCAATCGTATAGGCGCCGCGCTCATCGGCAATGAACGATTTTAGTTTTAGCCTGAGCATGATTTCCACCATTTCCTTAACGTATTCATATTTATAAAATGCATTTTATAATATTTATGAAATAAACGCTAAGTAAATTCAGAATGATGTTGTGGTGTGGTTAAAACAGGACATAGCCGTCCGTAAAGCTATCCTCTGTGCGTGGCAGAGGCGGTTTTCGGGCCGCGACCCTGCAAGATTGTCGTTTCGCGCATTGATCTCAGGTAAAAGCGCTCCAATATAAAGGCTGTGATTCTGTTCAAGAGGAAGTGTCTGTGTCCAATCCATCTACGTCCTATGCAATCGTCGAGAATGAATTTGGCACATTGCCACTGTGGAACCTGACCGATCTTTATCCGGCAATGGATTCACCCGAATTTGCCGCAGATATGCGCGCGGCCCTGCAGCAATGCCAGAGCTTTGCCGACACCTATGCGGGCAAACTGGCCGGGATCGCACAGGGCCCACAGGCGGCGCACAAGCTGTTTGACTGTATTCAGGCCTATGAAAAGATTGATGATTTGCTGGGGCGCATTATGTCCTATGCCGGGCTGATCTATGCCACGGACACCAGCAATCCGGCCCATGCCAAATTCTATGGCGATGCGCAGGAAAAAATCACCACCGCTTCCAGCGCGCTGTTGTTTTTCACGCTGGAACTGAACCGGCTGGATGATGCGCTGATCAATGACCTCGTGACGCAAGCCCCCTTAAACCATTATGCGCCGTGGATTGCCGATATACGCATCGAGCGGCCTTACCAGCTTGATGATCAGCTCGAAAAGCTGTTTCTCGACAAATCCGTCAGCGGCGCTTCGGCCTGGAACCGGCTGTTTGATGAAACCATTTCGGCCCTGCGCTTTAAAGTGGGTGATCAGGAATTGGCGATGGAGCCCACCTTAAGCCTGATGCAGGATAAGGACGAGGCGGTGCGCAAAGCCGCAGCCGATGCCGTGGGTGTGACGCTCAAGGCCAATCTGCGCACCTTCACGCTCATCACCAATACATTGGCCAAGGACAAGGAAATTTCGGATCGTTGGCGCGGCTTCAAGGATGTCGCCGATGCGCGCCATCTCTCCAACCGTGTGGAGGGCGAGGTTGTCGATGCCATGGTGGCGGCGGTTCATGCGGCCTATCCGCGTTTGTCGCACCGCTATTACAAGCTGAAGGCCAAATGGTTTGGCAAGGAAACGCTCAACCACTGGGACCGCAATGCGCCGCTGCCCGACGGCCCGACCAAGATTTATTCGTTTGACGAGGCCAAAGAGATTGTGCTGGGTGCTTACAAGGGCTTTGCGCCGGACATGGCCGCCATTGCCGAGAAATTTTTTCAGGGCTGGATTGATGCGCCCACCCGCCCCGGTAAAGCGCCGGGTGCTTTTGCCCATCCCACAGTGCCCTCAAGTCACCCTTATGTTCTGCTCAATTATATGGGCAAGCCGCGCGATGTGATGACCATGGCGCATGAGCTGGGCCACGGCGTGCATCAGGTTCTCGCCGGTCATAATGGTGCATTGATGGCGCCAACACCGCTGACCTTGGCGGAAACGGCTTCGGTTTTTGGTGAAATGCTGACCTTCCGCGCCATGCTGGAGGCGGCAGAGCCTAAGGCCAAAAAGGCGATGCTGGCCTCAAAAGTTGAGGATATGATCAACACCGTGGTGCGGCAGATCGCCTTTTACACATTCGAGCGCAAAATCCATGAGGAGCGCCGCAAGGGTGAACTCACTGCCGAGCAGATTTGCGAGATCTGGATGTCGGTGCAGGCTGAAAGTCTTGGGCCCAGCATCACCTTTGGCGAGGGCTATGAGACCTATTGGGCCTATATTCCCCATTTCATCCATTCGCCCTTTTATGTCTATGCCTATGCCTTTGGCGATTGTCTGGTCAATTCGCTTTATGGCGTGTATCAGGCTTCGGAAACAGGCTTTGCCGAGCGCTATTTTGCCATGCTCTCGGCGGGGGGCACCAAGCATCACAGCGAATTGCTCAAACCCTTTGGGCTGGATGCCCGCGACCCCGCCTTCTGGCAGATCGGCCTCAATATGATTGAAGGCATGATTGCTGAACTGGAGGGGATGGTTGATCTATAAAATATGTATT
This sequence comes from Beijerinckiaceae bacterium, assembly GCA_036723545.1. Taxonomy (GTDB): domain Bacteria; phylum Pseudomonadota; class Alphaproteobacteria; order Rhizobiales; family Beijerinckiaceae; genus JANXSV01. The sequence goes on along the minus strand of DAIMHB010000247.1, from coordinate 1,843 downwards.
GCAAAATATGTCGAATATGCTAGTGAATATATGGGCCGCGCGACATGTTCGTGCACCCATTCCGGGGCCCGCGTTTTAAATCGCGGGCTTCCGCGTATATGGAGCTCATATGATCATCGTATATTTGGATGAGTTTGGTCATTGTGGGCCGTATTTTTCAAAAACCCATTCAAAACATAATACAAGTCCAATCTTTGGGCTTGGAGGTATGTTGCTTCCGGAAGATGCTGTGAGGCCATTTTCGACATTTTTTCTCAAACAAAAGGAATATTTATTAGCGGAGGACATAAAAAACTCAGGTAAACAAGCCTATGAATGGGAGAAAAAAGGAACAAACCTTTTTACTGCGAAGTCTATCGAAAAATATCCAGATATAAAATCAACAGCATTCAGAATGTTGAGTAAAGTGGCCGATCTTGATGGAAAAGTATTTTTTTATGGATGCGAGAAAATAAAAAATCGAGAAGATCTTAATTCAAATGGTCTTTATAAGACGATTTTATCGGAATGCCTAAGAAGAATTGATACATATTGCAATGAAATTGATGAGCGTTTTTTTGTTGTAATGGATCAACATTCTGCTCACAAAGAACTCTTGGAAACCGCAGCAAAAACGATGTTTGGCTCTGAGCCAACTCGTAACATGGTCAGTCCGCCATTTGAATGTAAAAGCCATCTCAATCAGAATATTCAAGCCGCTGATTGGATAGCAACACTGGTTGGTCGAGTGGGAAACTATGCTTTCGATCAAAATGGCTTTCAAAATTATGAAAAATATTTTATTTTCTTTAAGGATAGGCTCGAAAAAAATTCCATGAATAGTAGAATTATGCCTCGCCTAGAGAAGAAATCCTTGGAAAAGCAATATAAATCTGTCGGTAGTTTTGGGCAAATTTTGCAAGATGCCCTTGATAAAAAAAGCCAAAGCTCAAAAATCAGCTCCCGAAAATGATTAATTATAGCAACATGAGTTAAGCCTGTTATCTCTCGTTTTGAGGCTCAAGGATGATCAGGAATTATAGTTTCAAATTCACTTTACCTGCGTCGCTTTGGTCAGCGCGCCCGCTACATAACCATCCACCTGTTTGACCATGTTTTCGTAAAAATCCAGTGGTTTGCCATAGGCGTCATCGACATCCTTGGCCTCGCCCGTGGCATATTCGGCCAGGGTGAAAACATGATCGGCAACAGCAGGATAAAGCGCCAGAAGTTTGGCCTTGTGCTTGGCGGTCATGGTGAGAATGAGGCTGGCGTGGCGCACATCATTTTCTGTAACCTGCGCCGCCTGATGGGCGCTGACATCAATGCCGCGCTTCGACAATAATGTCACCACATTGGCCTCAGGCGCAGTCTCGAAAGGGTCTTCGTCCACCGCGCGGGAAATCACCAGAACGGGGAGAGCCTTGTCATGAATCATGGCTTTGGCCAGAGCCTCAGCCGTGACGCTGCGCCCCGTGTTGCCTGTATCCACAAACAGGATTTTGACAGGGCCCTCGGCAAATGCAGGCAAGGACAAGGCCAGACAGGCCAGTATAGGCAGCAGTAAAACCCGAATATAAGCCATGATCATCTCTCCTATTGATAAATTGGTTTGCTATGCGGGCGCAATGACAGGACGATGACAGCTAATCCACACGTTCCACCGCGTCCGGCGAGGTCAGTTCCATGTGTGGGCCGAAGCGCATGTCCAGCACCCCGCGGACACGCAATGTGTGGCCGGTCAGCTTGTCGGGTGCCATGCCTTCATGTTCGAAACTTTTCAGATTTTTCTTCAAAATCGTAACAGAAAAGCCATTGGGTGTGTTTTTATCGCCAAAATCCAGAAAGACATGGGCGGCGCCAA
>DAIMHB010000246.1:0-4067 GCA_036723545.1 Beijerinckiaceae bacterium | reverse complement strand
ATATATGGGTGATTTTTAGCAAAACGCGGTTCGGATAACGATGCACCAGCCCTTTCACGGGTGAAAAGGCCGCATCGCCAATCGGGTCCGGCAATTCTTGCGGCAGAATATTGAGTTCCTGCACCTGCGGCACAAATTGCAAGGCAATCGGGTCCGCCGGATCAGATGTATCAATCAATTCGGCCATGGAAGGCGACAAAGCCAGAGCATAATGCGCGGCAACAGCCGCCAGCGCCTCGGCCTGCCCAGACTCCACAAGGCCGGCATCGACAAAATCAGCGACCGAACGCAGTGTTTTATCTGTCATGGCATGGGTGTCCACAGCACATCTTCAATTTTTGTCGCGCCCACCAGCAACATGATCAGCCGATCCAGCCCCAGCGCAATGCCACTTGCGGGCGGCATAAGCCGCAAAGCAGCCAGAAAATCCTCGTCCAGCGGGTAAGTCTCGCCATAAATGCGCTGTTTTTCTTGCATTTCGATCTCAAAACGACGGCGCTGCTCATCCGCATCATTCAATTCGCCAAAGGCATTGGCCAGTTCCACGCCGCAGGCATAAAGCTCGAAGCGCTCCGACACGCGCGGATCATGCGCAGAGGTGCGCGCCAGCGCCGCCTCGCAGGCCGGATATTCATCGAGAAGGGTCAAAGCCCCCTGCCCCAGATGCGGCTCAATTTTTTCAGACAGAATACGGCTGAAAATATCCGACCATGTATCATCATCCGCCAGCCGTATCCCGATACTTTGCGCGGCCTTTGCCAGTGCCGCCCCATCCGGTTCGGGAGTCAATGTCGCCATAAGATCAATGCTCGCATAGGCCTTGAAGGCCTCGGCAACGCTGAGCCGCTGAAACGACGCAAAAGGGTCGCAAGTTTTGCCGCGCCAGTGCATATGCGTACAGCCCGCCACTTCAGCCGCCCGCACGATAAGATCGGCACAATCGTGCATCAGAACCGTATAATCTTCCCCCGCGCGATACCATTCCAGCATGGTAAATTCGGGATGATGCAGAGCGCCGCGCTCCAGATTGCGAAAAGCCCGCGCAAAAGTGAAGATACGCGACTCACCGGCGCTCAACAATTTCTTGCAGGCAAATTCCGGCGAAGTATGCAGATATAGAGGTTGAGGATTTGTGCCCGGTAGCGTCAGACTGGTGACAAAAGCGTGCAGATGCGCCTCATTGCCGGGAGAAACCTGCAAAATTCCGGTTTCAACCTCGGCAAAGTCATGGTTTTCAAAAAACTCGCGCAAGGCTGCAATGATCTTGCCCCGCAAAATAAGGCGCGGGCGGCGGTCCTGATGGCGGGATTTATCCCAGAAGGGAGAAAAATTCGTCATAAAAATGCCATTCTCCCTGTGAAGCCCCTCACAAGGTGGCTGGTCAAACGCCAAAAAATCTTTATGTTGCGGCCAAAATCTAACATCAAGAGGTTGTTCCAGTGAAGGTTATCGCCAGTTCCATCCGCAAAGGCAATATCATCGAGCGCGATGATGGTCAGCTCTATGTTGTGCTGAAAGCCGAAAGTTTTCATCCCGGCAAAGGCACGCCAACAACACAAATCGATATGCGCCGCATTTCGGACGGCGTAAAGACCGCCGACCGGTATAAAACAACCGAACAGGTTGAGCGCGCCTTTGTCGAGGATTCGGATTATAATTATCTTTATGACGATGGCGATGCCTTTGTTTTCATGAATCCTGACAATTTCGAACAGATGCCTGTCTCGCGCGATGTGGTTGGCGATATGGCGCCGTTCCTGCAAGAAAACATGAAATGCGTCTTGTCGGTGTTTAACGGCGTCTGCGTGGCCATTCAGCTGCCAGCCAAGGTGATTCTGGAAATCACGGAAACAGAACCCACCATGAAGGGCCAGACGGCTTCATCCTCGTTCAAACCGGCAATGCTCTCCAACGGCGTGCGCACACTCGTGCCCGGCCATATCACGGCAGGCACAAAGGTGGTGATCATGACCGAGGACAGCTCCTATGTGGAACGCGCAAAATAATCTGCCGATTGTTATGCGCCCTTAGGCCATTCATCTGTTTATGTACAACTCGCGCCCCTTCCCTCCTTTTGGAGTGAAGGGGCGTTTTATTTAAAAACAGCCAAATATAAACTCAAATTTGATATTTATTTTATCGTTAATGGAATATTAAATAAAAACAACCTATAGTTGCATTCTCAAAGGAGAGTCCTCATGAGCATGTCAATTTCAGGAAGCAGCCCGTATCAGACCTCGCAAATCATGCAGGTGCGGCCACGCCATAGCCATAGCCATGGCAACACAAACGGCGATACATCAGCGACCGCATCAACTTCCGGCTCTTCCGCGTCCAATTCAACGACGACGGCTCAACTGTCCGACAGCCTGGCCGCATTCCTGTCCCAACTGGGACAAGCTCTGTCCGGATCGGCGCAGGACGCAAACGGACAATCTGGCCAGCCCCAGACCGCCGGCAGCCAAACAGGCCCGAGCAGTTCGGTGCAAGGACCGCCACCTCCACCACCGCCGCACCAGAACGCACAAAATAACACTTCAAGGACAACCTCAACCGCATCCACAGACAGCACCACCACGGGAACCGCGCTGGACAAGTTTGCTGCGGCATTGCAGGCCTATCTGAGCAACAGCCTGTCATCCGGCACCGCGTCAAACACACACGCAAGCTGAATTGTGAACAGGTTTACCGGTGTCCAACCCGGCCTGCAAAGCGCAGGGTTTGTGCGGGCAGGCGGTCTCAGGGGTTGGGACGTTACGCTGAACCCAGCCCCCGGCGCAGCGACGGCCCGGCCTCGACCAGAATCACTCCCGTTAAAATCAGGGCACAGCCAAACAGAGCCGGAACAGTAAGCTGCTCATGCAGCATAAGAGCACCGGCAATGGCCGCAAACACACTTTCTAATGACAGAATCAGTGCCGCCTCAGCCGCAGGCGCATATTTCTGGCCAATGATCTGCATAGTATAGGCCAGACTACCCGAAATCAGGGCGGAATATAAGAGTGTGGGCCAAACGGACAGAGCCGCAGCCAAATTCTGCCCTTCAAACATCATCCCGCCGGTAAGGGCCAGCGCGCCGGTGATGCTGAATTGCAGAAAGCTCAGAAAATAAGGCCGGTGGGTGCGGTTTAAAAAGATCGGCACAAGCGCGATGCCCAGCGCCCATGCCAGATCTGCCAGCAGCACCAGCGCATCGCCGACAGCCCAGCTTTGAGCGACGCCATGACCCGCCAGCAGCCAGGCCCCAAGCACAGAAACCAGACAGGCCAGCACCACAAGCCGTTTTGGCCGCTCCCGTGTTATGCACCACACCACAAACGGCACGAAGACAACATAGAGTGCTGTCAAAAATCCGGCATTGGTGGCTGTTGTGGTCAACATGCCGATTTGCTGGAGCAGCGCACCGCTGAACAGACACAGCCCGATAACCCATGCAATCAGCCAGTCCTTGCGATGCAACACGCTGGTCAGGCGCCTCGACTCACCCCACATGAATGGCAGCATGGCCACCGCCGACAGCAAAAACCGCACGCCGACAAAGGTAGCGGGGCCCATAGCCTCATTGGCAATTTTCTGTGCGACAAATGCCGTTCCCCAGATGAATGCCGTCAGCAGCAATAATATATCGGCCCGCAATCGGGTCATTTCGCCTCACAAATGCAAGAAATGGGAAAACAGACCTACCACACGCCACTATTGGGCATGGATATCCATGGTTCCTGCGGAGGTAAGGCCTCACCCTCCTGCAACAGCTCAATGGAAATATGATCCGGCGAACGCACAAAGGCCATGTGGCCATCACGCGGCGGACGGTTGATGACAACACCGCCATTTTGCAAGCGGGTGCAAAGCTCGTAAATATTGGCGACACGATAGGCCAGATGGCCGAAATTGCGCCCGCCGGTGTAATGTTCAGGATCCCAGTTGTAGGTCAGCTCAACCATCGGCGCCTGATTGAGCCGGGCCTGCTCAAGGTCCTGCGGCGCACTCAGAAAAATAAGTGTAAAACGCCCCTGTTCCGAGACATGCCGACGCACTTCAACAAGACCGAGCAGATCGCAATAAAA